>DATLKH010000257.1:0-15046 GCA_035538475.1 Candidatus Dormiibacterota bacterium
GTTCGGATCGTCGCGACGATGCGGGGATTGGGCCCGGGACCTGATCGAGATCGTTTACTCGCCGCCGGGGACGCGTTAAGCTCCAGAAAAATCTGAGGGGCATGGTGGCGGGGCGATCAGGGCGTGTGGTTTCCGCGGCTGCGGCCGCGTTCGTGATCGCGAGCGCTTTCGCCGTCTACCCGGTCGCCGCCGCGACGCCTCGCTCGACCCACGCGCCGGTCACCAAGGTGCAGCCGCCGCGCGATCCGCACGCCAACGGCAGACACGTCGCGATTCCGAAATTTGCCGCGCTTCCGCCCAAGCGTTTTTCGGCGCCGCTCTCATCGAGCGCACGAACCGCCGCTGCAGCAGCGACCGCTGCGGCGCCGGCAGTTGGTGGCAGCTGGACCTTCCAGGGACCCCAGCCGATCAACGGCCTGTACTCCCAGTCGTCCGGCCGGGTCACGTCTCTCGCCGTCGATCCGACTTCCAGCGCGACCGTTTACGCCGGCACCCCTGGCGGCGGTGTCTGGAAAACCACCGACTCGGGCGTTCACTGGGCGCCGCTGACCGACGGTCAGCCGGACCTCGCGATCGGTGCCGTCGCGGTCGACCCGAACAACCACCTCACGGTCTACGCCGGTACGGGCGAGCCCAATCGTGGCATCGATTCCATCGCCGGCGTCGGCGTGATGAAGAGCACGGACGGCGGCGCGACCTGGACGATCTACGGAGGCGGTCAGCTGAGCGGCCAGGTCATCTACTCCGTGGTGGTCGACCGCACCAACAGCACGCATGTGTCGGTCGCGGCGTCGAACGGCCTGTGGCAGTCGACCGACGGCGGCCAGACGTACACGCGGAACACGAGCCTCCTCAACCTCAGTCCGCCCCTCGGAAATGGAGTCCTGCCGCATGTCGACGTGGTTCTGCAGGATCCCGATCCGGCGCACTCCGGTTACTGGTTCGCGGCAGTCGACGAGGCCTGCTCGGGCAGCGGATTCATCGGAATCTCGAAGGATGGCGGCGTGACGTGGACGACCAGCGTGCGGGCGTCGCTGCTGGCCACCGTACCGGTCACGCGATTCGGCCTGGCCGAGGGGCCGGGCGGCGTCCTCTACACCGCACTGGCCGCGTGCACGAGCACGTCGCCACCGGCTTACTCGCAGGGTCAGCTCCTCGCGGCCTTCAAGTCGTCTGATTTCGGATTGAGCTGGCAGGTCATTCCGAACATCCCCGACTTCTACTCCGCGGGATCGGGCATCTATCAGGGTTGGTTCGACAACGTGATCGCGGTCGATCCGACCAACGCCAATCACGCCGTCTTCGGCGGGGTGACGCTGGTCGCGACCTCAAACGGCGGGAGCACGTTTACTGACGTCGCCAAGCCATACAACAATCCGCCGGGGCCATTGCATCCTGACTTTCACGCGGTCGCATTCACGGGCGCCAACTCCTTCTACACCGGCAATGACGGCGGTGTTTGGAGCACGACCGACCTGGGCGGCACCGGCGTACCCAATGACTGGTCGAACCTCAACACGACCCTGGGCGTGACCACGTTCTATGGCGGAGCCGCTCTCGACAGCAACCGCATGCTCGGCGGCGCGCAGGACGAGGGGACCTCGCTGCGCTCGAGCAGCTCGGTGGCGTGGAACCTCGTGCAGGGAAGCGATGGGGTCAACGTGCAGTGGCGCGGCGGTACCACGTTTTACGGCGAGCTTCCGTACCTGACGATCTTTTACCAGGATTACAGCGATCCCGATCCGAGACACGCGCAGCTCGCCGCGCCGTGTGCGGTGCAGACCGATCCGGCCTGCAGCGATCCGACCTATGCGCTCGCGCCCTTTGTGCTCGATCCGAGCCCCAACTCCTCAACGGTCTATGGCGCCACCAACAAGGTCTATCGCAGCGTCCACGGAGGCATACCCGCCGGAGCACCTGAGTGGCAGCCAATCACCGGCGACCTCACCACCGGCAAGACGATCTTTGCCGGGGGCGATGCGATCACAGCGATGGCGATCTCCCAGGACGGCAACACGATGGCGGTCGGGAGCTTCGGCGGGAAGCTGTGGCGAATCGACAACCTCCACGGCACCCCGGTCTTCACGGATCTGACCTCGACGATTCCGGCTTTCAACTTCAACAACTACGCCGGCGTACCGTGGATCACGGGCGTCGCGCTCTCCAACTGCGTCCCGCCTTCCACCAATGGAGCGCCGACGCAATGCAACGTGATCGCCGCGCTCGGCGCGTTGGGGGTGGGACGCGTCTGGTCGATTCCTTACGCAGCCTCGCGTGTCGACCTCACGTCGAACCTCGACACCATCAATCCGAACACCGTCGTTTTGAGTGTCTACGCGACGAGCAACGGTCCGTTTGCTTCGAACGGATCAGAGGGCCTGTACATCGGCACGCTGGCGGGTGCGTTCATGTGCGGCACGTGTCCGCAGGCGGGGGCACCTTCATGGTCGGTGCTCGGCACCGGTCTGCCCAACTCTCCCGTCTGGCAGATCAACGTCACGGCCGACGGCGCCGACGTCGTGGCGTGGACGCATGGGCGCGGAGCGTGGATTCTTCCGCGCACCTCGGCGTACACGCTCACGCCATCGAGCCTGAACTTCCCGACCACCACCGTCGGTGAGTCGAGCCCTGCGCAGGGCGTGACGATCACGTCCACCGGTGTGGGCAGCGTCCACTTCAGCACGCCAAGCTCTACTTTCATCGGTCCGAACTTCCAGGACTTTGGGCCGGGCAATCCCTTTGTGAGCAACTGCACTGTCGCGACGAACGTGACGGTCGTTCCGCCCGGCCAGAGCTGTCAGCTCAACGTCGTGTATGCGCCGGTCGGCGCCGCCGGAGCGGGCACCGCAGCCTTGCAGATCAACAGCGACGCGCCCAATCCGCAGCCGACCGTCGCCTTGAACGGCACTGCGCAGCGACCCGCGGCCGCGGTTTCGCCGAACAGCCTCAACTTCAACGGCGTTTTGGTGAACACGACGTCGACGCTGACGCTGACTTACACCAACCAGGGACCAGGGAACCTGCACGTTTTTGGCTGGACGGTGCAGCTGAACCCCAGCGAGTACACGGTCAGCACGCAAACCTGCATTGGAGTTTCGGTGGCTCCAAACGCGACTTGCACCCTCGATGTCGCATTCACGCCATTGGCTTCCGGTCAGCGGCTCGGAACGCTGGTCATCAATGACAACTCGACTACATCGAAGTCGATCCCACTATCCGGTACCGGCACGCTCACCAACGCAACCTTTTCGCCGACATCGCTCACCTTCGGGCCCCAGGACGCGGGCACCACCAGTCCGGTGCAGCACGTGACGGTCACGGCGCAAGGTCCGGGTCCATTCATCCCGAGGCCCTTCAACGGCTCGATCGGTTCCAGCTCGCCGGACTTCTTTGGCGACTGGGGAACGTGTGCCAACGCACCGACCCAGCCTGGCAACACGTGCACCGCGAACATTTACTTCGCACCGAAGCCGGGTTCTGCCGGTGGAAGTCGCACAGCCACGATCTCCCTGAACGACAACGCCAGCGGCACGCCGCAGTCGATTCTGGTCAGCGGTACGGCGTTGACTCCGTCGGTCACCATCAGCCCGACGTCAATCAGTTTCGGCAATCAATCGGTCGGCATGAGAAGCCAGCCAGTCACTGTTACATTGAGCAACGCCGCCACCGCGACCGGCGACTACATCGTTTCGCAGATTCTGCCGAGGGCCGACTTCTTCGGCGGACCGCCCGCAATCGTCTCGGGCAGTGATCACTGCACCGGTATCAAAGTGGCGCCGGGATCCAGCTGTACCTTCATCGTGACCTGGACGCCAACCGGGGCGGCGAACGCGAGCTCGAACATCGAGCTCTTCGACAATGCCGTCGATCCCAGTGGCTACGACCAGGTGTTGTGGACCGGACTCGCGCAGCCTCCGTCACCGAGCTCGTCGGGCAACATCAACTTCGGTTACGTCACCCTCGGAACCACAGCGACCGCGACGCTGACGTTCACCAACGGCGGGCCAGGACAGATGCTCATCTCCAACATCACTCTCACCCCGAACCCGGACTTCACGGTGCCGGGAGCAACCGACGGCTGCACCGGCATCACGGTTGCCGCGAACAGAAGCTGCGCCGTGCAGGTGGACTTCACGCCGAGCCTGGCTCAGCAGCGGACTTCGACCCTGCAGGCGTTTTACAACGGTGGAAGCGTCTCGGTCCAGCTCACTGGCATCGGCGCCACACCGTTCAACGGGCTTTACGTGCTCGAAGCGTACGGCGGACTTCACGGCGACGACGCGCCGTACATCGCCAACCAGCCGTACTTCGGCTGGAACATCGCGCGCGCCGCGAAGCCCTACCCGCTCGCCAGCAATGGACAGGTCGGACTGGTGCTCGACGGATGGGGAGGACTGCATCCGTTCGGGACACCAGCGTTGCAGATCGGTCAGGAGCCTTACTACCCGAACCTGGACGTCGCGCGCGACTTCGTCTTCTTGCCCGACGGCACCGGTGGCTATGAGCTCGATGCGTGGGGCGGCATTCATCCCTTCTCCATCGGCAACAATCCGCTGCCGCCGCAGCCGTGGCAGTACCCGTATTTCCCAGGCCAGGATGTCGCGATCAAGATCACGCTGCTGCCCGACAAGAGCGGCGGCTACGTGCTGGACAGATTCGGCGGCCTGCACCCGTGGTCGGTGACGGGCAAGCCGCTGCCGGTCCAGATCGCGGAGTACGGATACTGGTACGGACAGAACATCGCGCGCGACATCTGGCTGGTGCCCGGCTCGAGCGCGACGTCGGCGAGCGGATACGTGCTCGACGCGTATGGCGGGTTCCATCCGTTCTGGAGCGCCGGGGCCGCCGCACCCACGCCGATCACCGTGTACGGATATTGGAGCGGCCGGGATTTGGCGCGGGCGATGTGGTTCACGCCCACGTCTGACGGAAGCAATGCTTCCGGCTACACGCTCGACGCGTTCGGCGGTCTACATCCTTTCGCTTCGGCCGGCGTCGCATTGCCGCGGCCGATCTCGCAGTACGGCTACTGGCCGGGCCAAGACCTGGCGAAGTCTCTGTGGGCTAACTGACCAGGTAAGGCCCAAACGTGACGATTGGCGCCAATCAGGCGTAACGCAGCCCTTGGATGGCGCCGATTGGGCCGAATCGGACGTAACGAAGGTTCCAGTGGGGTGAAGACAAGCCCTTAACGACTTTTCACCCGGCAGTTTTTGCGTCGCCGGGGCCGGGACTCAAAATCCCACGCCAGGTTGGTCCTGCGAAAGTCAATCGTTGGGGTCGCAGCCGCGCTCAGTGCGGCGCTTTACGTGCCGGCGAGCACACCGGTCCAGGCAGCCTCAGTGCCGCCGCTCGATCACTTCTTCGTGATCGTGATGGAGAACACGTCCTACAGCTCGATCGTCGGCAGTTCCGCGGCCCCGTACGTCAACAGCCTCCTGCCGTCAGCCAGTCTGGCCACCAACTACTTCGCCATCACGCACCCGAGCCTCCCGAACTATCTCTCGCTCACCGGCGGAAGCACGTTCGGCATCACCAGCGACTGCACCACGTGCTGGATCTCGGCGCCCAACATCGCTGATCAAGTCGAGGGCGCGGGCAAATCCTGGAAGGCCTACGAAGAATCGATTCCTTCCGCCTGCTTCGTCGGCGACAGCTATCCCTACGCGCAAAAGCACGATCCGCTGATCTACTACAACGACATCCGCAACAACGCCGCCCGCTGCCAGAGCCACATCGTGCCTTACCCGCAGATCAGCTCGGACCTTCAGTCCACGTCGACCACTCCCAACTTCGCATTCATCACGCCGAACCTGTGCAACGACATGCACGACTGCTCTATCCCCACTGGTGACTCATGGCTGCAGCAAAACGTGCCCCAGATTCTCAGCTCGCCCGCGTTCACGACCCAGAATTCGGTGCTCGCGATCACGTGGGACGAGGATGACTCCTCGGGCGCAAACCAGGTCGCGACCCTTTTCCTCGGCTCGGACGCGCGCGCCGGCTACTCGAGCGGCATCGCCTACAACCACTACTCGCTGCTGCACACGATCGAGACGGCACTCGGCTTGAGCCCGCTGACGGGCAACGATTCGGCGGCCACCGCGATGGGGGACATGGTCGGCCTTCCGCCGCCGCCGTCTGATCCATGGGCCGCGTTGTACACGCTCGACTCCTACGGAGGAATCCACGACATCGATTCGACTGCGCCGCTCGCGAACATGCCCCACTTCTCGGCGCCCCTCGCCAAATCCGTCAAGGTGGCGCCCGGTGCTACGGGCAGCTCGAGTGGATTGATCCTCGACGCCTATGGCGGTCTGCACGCGTTCGGCTCGATGGGCCTGCCGGTGGCTCAATCTCCCTACTACCCGGGCCACGACCTCGCGCGCGACTTCGTCTTCCTGCCGAACGGCACGGGCGGTTACGAGCTCGATGCATGGGGCGGAATCCATCCGTTCTCGCTCGGCAACAATCCGCTGCCACCTCCGCCGGACCAGTACCCCTACTTCCCAGGCCTTGACGTGGCCAAGAAGATCACGCTCCTCGCGGACGGGAGTGGGGGATACGTGCTCGATGCGTACGGCGGCCTGCATCCGTGGTCGGTGACCGGATATGCGCTTCCGGTCGCGATCTCGCAGTACGGATACTGGCCAGGGCGGGACATCGCCCGCGACATCTGGCTCGCGCCGGGATCGAGCTCGGCCGCGGCAAGCGGATACGTGCTCGACGGCTTCGGCGGGTTCCACCCGTTCTGGAGCGCGACCGCCTCGGCTCCGCCCGCGGTGGCCCAATACGGCTACTGGTATGGGCAGGACATCGCCCGGGGGATGTGGTTCATGCCCTCGGCCACGGCGAGCACGGCCACGGGTTATGTCGTCGATTGCGCCGGCGGGCTGCATCCGTTCGCTGTATTCGGCCAGACGCTGCCCAACTCGCCTTATCGCTTCCCGTACTGGGCCGGTCAAGACATCGCAAGAGGGGTCGTCGGAGCTTAACGACCCTTAACACAACCGACGTAGCGCAAGAAGTAAAGCGCTGAGCCGTCGTCGTGAAAGGTGTCTAGGAGGATCCGGGCCGCCGTGCTGGCCGCAGTCGCCATCTCAGCCTCGTTCGCCGTCGCGACCCTGCCCGCGAAAAACGTCGCGGCGAGCGGCATCTGGCTCGACCGATTGAACGCGTGGCGCACCGCCTCCGGGCTGCCCAACCTGACCGAGAACACGACGTGGAGCCAGGGCGACTGGAACCACTCGCAGTACATGGTCATGGACGACCAGGTCACGCACTACGAGGTCTCCACCTTGCCCTACTACACCGTCGCGGGTGACACCGCGGCGCGCAACGGAAACATCGAAGTGCGTTCGAACACCTCATTCACCGACGATCAGGCGATCGACTGGTGGATGGCCGCGCCTTTCCACGAGCTGGGGATGACGGACCCGCGATTGAGCTCGACCGGGTTCGGCTCTTTCCGCTATGTGAAGTCGGGCTGGCAGGCGGGATTCACGCTTGACACGCTGCGCGGAAACTCGTTCTCCGGCGGCACATACCCGGTCTTCTTCCCGGGCAACGGCTCGCTTGAGCCGCTGACCACATTCGGAGGCGGTGAATTTCCGGATCCGCTGCAGGCGTGTCCCGGTTACGCGGCGCCGACGGGGCTTCCGGTGACGATCCAGGTCGGGGGCAACGTCGCGACCTCGGTGACCGCGCACGCGTTCACCGGCAACGGCACTCCGCTCGCACACTGCGTGATCGATTCCTCAAACGCATCGCTGGGCAGCAGCCTGACCTCGCGTGGTGCCGTGATTTTGATTCCGCAGCAGCCGCTGCAGCCGGGCGTGAACTACGTCGTCGCGCTCACCGTGAACGGAGTGCCCTACACGTGGCACTTCGGGGTTTCGTCAGACAACTCGATCAGCGGCGCGACGTGCACGGCCGCAATCAACGTCGCGCCCACGCAATCGACCACAGCATTCACGTTCAGCGTGTCCGCCGCCGGTTGTGCGGGCGCGTTCTTCGATCTGCAGCAGTACGACAGCACTCTGAATGAAGGCTGGTTCGGCCTCAACGGTGCGAGCGCAGGCGCCGCATCGACCTCGGCCACGGCCTCGGCCGAAGGCTTCCAGGGTCACACATATCAATTCCGGGCACGCGCGCATCTCCTCGGAGGTCTGGTCGGTGCCTGGACGACCGCGAGCACGACAATATCTCCGACCGCGACCAAAGCTCACGCGTGGAGCGGGCTTTACACGCTCGACGGCTATGGCGGAATCCACCTCGCCGACAGTCCTCCGCTGGACAACTCGCCTTACTGGCCGTGGACGGCCGCGCGTGCGGTGAAAGCCCTGCCCGGCGCCAACGCGCCGCAGAACGGATTCGTCCTCGACGCGTGGGGCGGGCTGCACCCGTATGGCTCACCCGCACTGCAGATCGGTCAGGAACCGTACTACCCCAACCTCGATGTGGCCCGTGACTTCGTCTTCCTGCCCAACGGAACCGGCGGCTACGAGCTCGACGGTTGGGGCGGCATTCATCCCTTCTCGATCGGCAACAACCCGCTGCCGCCGCAGCCGTGGCAGTACCCGTACTTCCCAGGTCAGGACGTGGCGAAGAAGATCTGGCTGCTGCCCGACGCGAGCGGCGGCTACGTGCTCGACGCGTTCGGCGGCCTGCACCCTTGGTCGGTCACGGGCAAGCCGCTGCCGGCGCAGATCGCCGAGTACGGCTACTGGTACGGGCAGAACATCGCACGCGATTTCTGGGTCGGGCCTGGAACCAGCGCGACCTCAGCGAGCGGCTACGTGCTCGACGCGTTCGGCGGCTTCCATCCCTTCTGGACCGCGGGCACAGCGGCGCCGGCGACCGTGACCACTTACGGCTATTGGTATCAGGTGGACATCGCTCGCGGAATGTGGCTGCTTCCGACCGCGACTCCAAGCACGGCAAGCGGCTACGTGCTCGACGGGTTCGGAGGAATTCATCCCTTCAGCGTGAGCGGCCAGCCGCTGCCTCCCGCGATCTCGCAGTACGGCTACTGGCCCGGTCGCGATATCGCCAAATCGATCTGGGGCGCCTGATAACCCCACGAAATCTGAACCCTTTGGCGTGATTTCGCGGGGGCCCCTTAATTTGAAACTTCACGGAATCTTCGGGGGAGCGTTGGGTCCGACCTGATAAAGTCCCCCGCCGTTTGCCCATGAATCGGTGGCTGCCGGCGATTTTCGCCGTACTGATCCTGGGCAGTGCGACCGTCGCACTGTCGCCTTCGTCCGCAGAGGCCAAGGGCCCTGACCACAGCGTCGCACCACTGGTCGGGCGTCCCGGTGGTCCGCAGCGCGAGGTCTTCGGCTTTGTCAACGCCGGCAACCTCGGCGATCCCAGCGTCGGTTATCAGAGCTGGAATTTCGGATTGCTCACCACCGTCGCGTATTTCGGCCTCCACGTGAACGCCGGAGACGGTCACCTCGTCACCTATGACACCGCATGGAACGTCTACCACTCGTCGACGATGACCAACTTCGTCAACACCGCCCATGCGAATGGTGTGCGCGTGATCGTCTCGATCAACATGCACGACACCAGCACCGATCCGAACAGCCAGATGTGTCAGAGCCTGATCGCGGCCAACCAGCAGTCCACGATCACGCAGTCGATCCAACAGATGCAAGGGGCGGGAATCGACGGCATCAACGTCAACTACGAAGGCGACATCGCCACCTGCGCGAATGGCTTGACGACGCGCGACCAGTTCACGTCGTTCGTGCAGAGCCTGCGTTCACAGATGCCGGCGGGGACGTATCTGGCAGTCGACACGTACGCGGGTTCGGCCGAAGACAACCAGGAGTTCTTCAATGTCACCGGGCTCGCGCCCAGCGTGGATGCGTTCTTCGTCATGTCCTACGACTCCGACTATTCGAACTCGTCGCAACCTCCGCTGAACTGCAGCTCTTACTGCTTCAACCCGATCTCACCCGCCAACACGTATCGCTTCAACGTCAGCAAGACCATCGCTCAGTACACGGCGCTGGTTCCGGCCAGCAAAGTCATCATCGGCCAGCCTTATTACGGCCGGCGAGGGTGTGTGCCCGACGGCCAGACCGCGCACTCGTACCCGATTCCCAACACGAACTTCGTGACCACGACGTACCTCTACGCCTCGACGATCAACTCGCAATCAGGCGTTACCTACCTCTCGTATCACCGCGATCCGCAAGAGGGATTTGCCGAGTGGGACACGTGGTACGACAGCGACTGGCACTGTGTGCGCGAGCAGTACTACGACGACGTCTGGTCGTTGGGCGCGAAGTACGCGCTGATCAACGCCAACAATCTCGCTGGAGTCGGATTGTTCACGCTCGACTACGGTGGTGGCGCCCCGGAGCTGTGGGCCCAGCTCGCAACCTATTTCGACTGCCCGGTCACCATCGCTCTCGCGCCGACCCAGTCGATAACCGCGTTCACGTTCGGGCTCTCAGCGGGTAGGTGCTCGGTCGGGAACTTCGACGTCGAGGTGCACGACGACACCTTGAACGAAGGTTGGTTCGTGCAGCCTTCGATCCTCGTCCATGGTGCGACTTCCGCCATCGTCGGCCTGCAGGGCTTCCAGGGGCATACGTACACGGTCCGCTCGCGCGCCCTGTCCACGGCCGGCGTGCTCAGCCAGTGGGTCTATGCCAGCACGCAGGTCTCGGCCACCGCGGCCAAGGCGCATCCGTGGAGCGGCCTGTACACGCTCGACGGATACGGCGGTCTCCATCCGGCGGACAGCCCGCTGCTCGACAACGCGCCGTACTGGCCGTGGACGGCCGCCCGGGCGGTGCACGCCCTGCCAGGCGCCACCGCGCCGCAATCCGGACTCGTGCTGGACGCATGGGGCGGCCTGCATCCGTACGGCGGCCCGGCAATCCAGGTGGGCCAGGCGCCCTATTACCCGAACCTGGACGTGGCGCGCGACTTCGTCTTCCTCAGCAGCGGCGCCGGCGGTTACGAGCTCGATGCGTGGGGCGGCATCCATCCGTTCTCGCTCGGCGCGAATCCGCTGCCGCCGCCGCCCGCGCAGTATCCGTACTTCCCGGGCCAGGACGTGGCCAAGAAGATCACGCTGCTGGCCGACGGCAGCGGCGGTTACGTGCTCGACGCGTACGGCGGTATTCATCCCTGGTCGGTGAGCGGCAAACCGCTGCCGGTGAACATCGCCCAGTACGGCTACTGGCCAGGACAGAACATCGCCCGCGACATCTGGCTCTCGCCGGGATCGACGTCGACCTCGGCGAGCGGATACGTGCTGGACGCGTATGGCGGATTCCATCCGTTCTGGAGCCAGGGCACGGCCGCGCCGGCGGCGGTGGGCACGTATGGCTACTGGCCGGGTCAGGACATCGCTCGCGGTCTGTGGTTGATGCCGGGCGCGACGCCGAGCGCGGCCAGCGGGTACGTGCTCGATGGATTCGGCGGGATTCATCCCTTCGCGGTCGGTGGACAGCCGCTGCCGCCGGCGATCGGCAGCTACGGATACTGGCCGGGACGCGATATCGCGATCGCTCTGTGGGGCGCCTGAGCCGGGGTTCAAACCTCGGATCGTCGCGACAAACCGGCACCATGCCTCGCGAAAACCCCGGATAGTCCGGACAAACGAAGGCTGAGTCGCGCGAAATCCCCGGATAGTCCGGACAAACGAAGCCTGACTCGGGCGAAATCCCCGGATCGTCGCGACGATCCGCGTGATTGAGGTTTAGCTCGCGCTCGTCTTCTGCGCCGGCGTGGCTGCCTTCAAGTGCTTCGCCGGATCGACGCCTTCGAGCTTCAGATCGTTCTCCAGCATCTCTCGCACGAGCTGTTCGAATGAAGTCCGGGGCCTCCACCCAAGCTGCTTTTCGGCCTTCGATGCATCGCCGCGCAATTCGTGCACGTCCGCCGGCCGCAAGTAAGCCTCGTCGACCACGACGTACTGCTGCCAGTCCATCCCCGCAAGCGTGAATGCTGCTTCGAGAAAATCACGCACCGAGCGCATGACTCCGCTCGCGATCACATAGTCGTCGGGCTTGTCCTGCTGCAGCATCATCCACATCGCTTCCACGTAGTCGCGCGCGTGTCCCCAGTCTCGCTTCGCATCGAGGTTGCCCATGCGCAGCTTGTCGGTCTTGCCGGCGAGGATCTGCGCGATGCCGCGCGTGATCTTGCGGCTGACGAAGTTCTCGCCACGCCGCGGTGATTCGTGATTGAAAAGAATTCCGCTGCATGCATAGAGCTGGTGCGCCTCGCGATAGTTGACCGTCATCCAGTGCGCGTACAGCTTGGCGACCGCGTAAGGGCTGCGTGGATGGAACGGAGTGTGTTCGTTCTGAGGAGGCGGCGTGAGTCCGAACATCTCCGACGTCGACGCCTGATAAAAACGCGTGGCGAGACCTGTAGTGCGGATCGCCTCGAGCAGCCGCGTCGCTCCAAGGCCGTCCGCATCGCCCGTGTATTCAGGTTGATCGAATGAGATGTGCACGTGGCTTTGCGCCGCGAGGTTGTAGATCTCGTCGGGTCGCACGGTTTTTACGAGTCGATTGAGGCCGCCCGAGTCGGTCATGTCGCCGTAATGCAAGACGAACCTCGAGCCTTCGGCGTGGCTCGGATGCGCGTGTTGAAGGTGATCGATGCGCTGGCGGTTCATGCTCGATGAGCGCCTGACCACGCCGTGAACGGAATATCCCTTCTCCAGCAGGAGCTCGGCCAGATACGAGCCGTCCTGTCCCGTGATTCCAGTGATCAATGCAGTTCGTGGCACTTCAGCGGTCCAGTCTAATTCGTAATTGATTGACGACCCCGGTGCCGAATCGGTACATTCCCTGGCCTCGACTCCGTTTCTGACTCACCGGCAGCCCACCGCCGGTGAACGCCGAGGGCGATTCCATGCAACGAATGAGGCACTTTGCGCTGCTGCTTTCGAGTTTGATCGCCATTGGCGGATTTTCCGTTCACCCCGCTTCGGCACACGTTCAACATCCCGCTCAGCTGCGCGCCGTGACTGCAGCGCCGGCCCTGAGCCACGAAGTCTTCGGATTTGCGCTCGCAAGCAGCCTGGGCGATCCGACACTCGGTTATCCGAGCTGGAACTTCTCCCTGCTCAGCACGGTTGCTTTCTTCGGCCTTCACGTTCAAGACGACGGCACGTTCGCGGCTGATTCCAACTGGGCCGTATGGAACTCGCCGACCTTTACGAATTTCGTCAATGCAGCTCACGCCAGCGGCACGAAGGTCGTCTTGACCATCATCCTGCAGGACTTCTCGGCAGGAACTCCGCACATGTGCTCGGGCCTGTGGCATTTCCCGACCACCGTGAGCAACAGCGTCAACCAGATGCGCGCCAAAGGCCTCGATGGAATCAACGTCGATTACGAGGGCCTGAACGGGTCGTGCGGCAACGCCGATCCATCATGGGCGCGCCATGATTTCAGCCAGTTCATCATGAGCCTGCGCAACTCGACGCAGGGCTCTGTCCTGTCGGTGGACAGCTACGCGAGCTCGGCCTCCGACTCGCTCGGCTTCTTCGACATCCCCGCGTTGGGTCCGCTCATCGACTACTTCTTCGTGATGGCATACGACCTCGAATACTCCAACTACGGCCGGTCGCCCACCAGCTGCGGCAGCTTCTGCCTCGGACCCACCGCGCCCCTGAGCGCCTACTACTACAACGACAGCTCGACGGCGCAGGACTACATCGCGGCCGCCGGTGCGTCGAAGGTCGTGCTCGGCGTGCCGTACTACGGCCGAAAGGCGTGCGTGGCCGGACCTTCGCCCAACGCCTATCCGATCGGCGGCGTGAGCGCCGACGACTACCTCGATGCGGAATCGGAGTGGACCTCGAACCTCGTGCGGTCCGGTTCGTATGAGGAGCATCGCGACGCGAACGATCCATCCGGCGGCGAGCGATGGGACACCTGGTTCAACACGCAGCTGGGGTGCACGCGCGAGCTGTACTGGGACGACACCGTCTCGCTCGGACGCAAGTACGCCCTCGCAAACGCGGACAACCTGCGTGGAGTCGGGATCTGGAACCTGAACTACGGCGGCGGCAAGTCGGAGCTGTGGGCCCTCATCAGCACTTATTTCCAGTGCCTGACCTCGATCAACCTTCCGGCCACCGAGGGCGGCACTGGATTCACGGTGCCCCTCACGGCCGGCAACTGTTCCGTCGCGTACTTCGACGTGCAGCAGTACGACAGCACGCTGAACGAGGGGTGGTTCGGGATGATCCCGGCCGGAGCCGGCGGCGGCGCAACTGGGACTGCGCTGGCTGAGGGCTATCAAGGCCACACCTATCAGTTCAGGGCGCGGGCGCACGCAGTCAACGGCTACGTGAGTCCGTGGGCGACCGCATCGACTCAGGTCGCGGCGAACGCGACGAAGGCGCGCCCGTGGAGCGGTCTTTACACGCTGGACGGATACGGCGGAGTGCACATGGCAGACAGCCCGCCCCTCGACAACGCGCCGTACTGGCCGTGGACGGCGGCGCGCGCGGTCAAGCCGCTGCCCGGTGCGAGCGCGCCGCAATCCGGCTTGGTGCTCGACGCCTGGGGTGGACTGCACCCATTCGGCAGCCCAGCGATTCAAGTCGCGCAGGAGCCGTACTACCCCAACCTCGATGTGGCGCGTGACTTCGTCTTCCTGCCGAATGGAACCGGTGGTTACGAGCTCGATGGGTGGGGCGGCATCCATCCCTTCTCACTGGGTTCGAATCCATTGCCGCCGCTGCCGTCGCAGTATCCGTACTTTCCCGGCCAGGACGTGGCCAAGAAGATCACGCTGCTGCCGGACGCCGGCGGCGGCTACGTGCTCGACGCGTTCGGTGGCCTGCACCCATGGTCGGTCGCGGGCCACGCCCTGCCAAGCGGCATTGCCGCTTACGGGTACTGGCCGGGCCAGAACATCGCGCGTGACATGTGGCTCGCGCCCAGCTCGAGCGCGAGTTCGGCCAGTGGATACGTTCTCGATGCTTACGGTGGGTTCCATCCGTTCTGGACGCGGGGCGCGAGCGCGCCCGCTCCGGTCGCCGCTTATGGCT
>DATLKH010000258.1:0-4914 GCA_035538475.1 Candidatus Dormiibacterota bacterium
CGGCGTCACGTTCGCCGGCGCACAAGCCGCAATACCATCGCCCGAAGCGCTCCAGGCGCTGCAGGCTGCTGACCTCGTCATCATCGGCCCATCGAATCCGCTGATCTCAGTCGCGCCAATCCTGGAGGTGGTTCGCGGCCATCTCGACCGTGAGCGCACGATCGCGGTCACCCCAATCGTCGCCGGGGCTGCGCTGAAAGGCCCGACGGTCGAGATGATGCGAGCCCTGACGTTCGATCCTTCACCCCTCCAGGTGGCGCGAATGTACCGCGACGTGGCGGCGACCTTCGTGTTGGATCAGCGAGATCGCGAACTTGGTCCGGCGATCGAGACGCTGGGGTACCGGACGCTGATCTACGACACGGTGATGCGCGACGGCGGACGGTCGCTGGCGCGATCCGTCCTCGAGGAATCCCTAACTGACGTGTGAGTTCGCGACCATGACGAGCACGCCGACCAGGACCATGACCAGGCCCACCACGAGCACCGCGTACTGAACGAGGGCGACCACGGTTCCGTTCGGGCGCTTGACCTCGGGTTCTTCCGCCTCCATGCCTGGAAGCTCACCTGACGCCAACTGCCACGATCCGTCCGCGACCGGTTCGGCTTTGCTCTTTTTCTTCTTCTTCTTTCCTTCCGGTGCCGCGTCGACTCGACCGGGTTCTGCGGATTCTTTGGTGGTCGTGACGACCGACCAGCCGCCCACCGTGGAGCTCGTGGACGCGGCCACCGGCTGTTCGATTTGAGTCGCCGGCGCTGAGGGTTGGGGCGCGGGCGTCCACGCCGGTTCGCTGGGCTGGGGCATGGGCGTGGGCCCGGGCGCCGGCCGGAAGGGTTCTGGCGGTGCTGTCGGAGAGGACGGGAAATCGAATGTGGGCGGTGCGGGAGGCGGTGCCCCGGGTGGTGCGGATGCAGCCGCCGCGGGCACGTCCCACGGCATCTGCTGTGGTTCGGCGGGTTGTTCCCACTGAGGCTGAGCAGGCGGCGCGGACGGCGGTGGTGTTGGCGGCATGGCCTGAGTCGCCTCGAACGCCTGCGTCTGGACGGCCGGTGGTGGTGGCGCGGCTCCCGGCGACGTCGATGGCGTGAAGTACTCGAACGCCTGCCCCTGCTGCTGGTCGAATGGTGAGGCTGCCACGGGCGCTTGCGCCGCCGGCTTTGCTTCGCGGCCACGGGGAGTCAGAGTGCGCTGACGCGCTGCGCGTACCTTGTGCTCGATCTGCTGTCGTCGCGCGGAATACATGGAGCGCTTGTCCACCGACTTGCGGCGAAAGACGAAAAAGACCGCGACGATTCCGACCAAAGTGATGAGCGGCCCGGCCACCAGGTAAGCCATAGGCGCCTGATTATCCGCGATCGGCCCCGGATTTCGGCCCCGAGTCCGGCTTGTGTGACAATCGCCGGAATGGCGCTTTACGACCGAATTCAATCCGAGATGGTCAGCTCGCGGATGAAGCGTGACGAGATCGCGCTCTCGACACTTTCGCTCTTGAAAAGCGAGCTGGTCAGAGCCAGCAAAGAGGGCGGGGCCGGCGGAAATATCGATGACGAGCTCGTCGTGCGGGTGGCACGCAAAGAGGTCAAGCGGCGCGAGGAAGCGATCGAGCTCTATCGCAAAGCAGGTCGCGAGGAATCGGCTCGGCGGGAAGAGGCCGAGATGAACGTGCTGCGTTCGTATCTCCCCGCGACGATGAGCGAGCAGGAGCTCGAAAGCGAAGTTCGCGCTGTGATCGAGGAAGTCAAGCCGGACGGGCCCAAGGGTTTCGGGATGGTCATGAAGGCCGCGACGGCGCGTCTTGCGGGTCGCGCCGAGGGCAACCAGATCGCAGCCGTCGCGCGCAAGCTGCTTGGCTCCTAAGAAGAAAAAGCCAAGCTGGATGACTCCGGCGCCGCCGCGCGGCGCACGCGAACGGGCCAGGTTGACCGTCGAGCGCCTGCGCGACCTCTATCCGGCGGCCACCGAGCTGACGCATGAAAATCCATTTCAGCTCCTGATCGCGACCATCCTGTCGGCGCAGACCACGGACAAGTCGGTCAACCTGGTCACGCCCGAGCTGTTTCGGCGCTATCCGACGGCGTTCGATCTGGCAGCCGCTGACCCCGCCGAGGTCGAAAAGCTGATCAAGCCGACTGGATTTTTCCGTGCCAAGACGCAGCGCATCATCGCCGCGAGCCGCAAGCTCGCCGACGCGTTTGGCGGCGTGGTGCCGAAGTCCATGGAAGAGCTGACTCAGATACCTGGGATCGGGCGCAAGACCGCGAACGTGATCCTCGGCGCGGGATTCGGCGTTCCGGGTTTTGCGGTCGACACGCACGTGATCAGGCTCACGAACCTCTTGAAGCTGGTCGCCACGAAAGACCCCGAGAAGATCGAGCGCCAGGTGACTTCGATGGTGCCGTCCGAGGAGTGGACTGCCCTGTCGCTTCGGCTGATCCTGCACGGACGCAGGGTCTGCATCGCGCGCCGGCCGCTGTGCGAGATCTGCGTGCTGAACGATTTCTGCCCGTCCTCGACGGTGCGACCAAAAGGGCGCAAATCGGCCTAGCCCGACTCTCGGATGGTCGCGACTATCCGAGGTTTTGTCGGCATTCGGGCCCAGTTTGCTCGGATGGTCCGGACTATCCGGTGGCGAACATACGTTCTATCATGAAAGGATGGCTGCTCCCGAGCCGCGGCTGGCGGACGTCGCGTACGACGAGGTCGAGTGCAAGTCCGCTCTCAACCCGGTCAAGAACATGGGCTTTGCCTGGTCGCTGAACCCTTACACGGGTTGCGAGCACCGTTGTGCGTTTTGCTACGTCCGCGCTTTCGAGCTGCGCGCCGATCGCCCCTTCGACGACCGCTACGGGCGCACGATCCGAGTCAAGGTCAACATCGCATCGGTGCTGCGCGGCGAGCTGGGCCGGCGCTCATGGCGCAAGGAAACAGTGGTCGTCGGCGCCGCGACCGATCCCTATCAACCGGCGGAGGGCCGCTACCGGCTGACTCGCGCATGCCTGCAGGCCTTCCACGATTTCTCGAGCCCCGCCTCCCTGATCACTCGGGGTCCGATGATCGTGCGCGACCTCGACGTCCTGGCTGACCTCTCGCGTCGTGCCCCCGTCCACGTGACGTTCAGCATCCCGACGCTCGATGAAGACGTCTGGCGCAAGACGGAGCCAGGAACGGCTCATCCCCGACAACGCCTGCGCGCACTGCAAAAGCTCGTCGAGGCGGGAATCGATGCGGGCGTCGGCATGGCGCCGATCTTGCCCGGCCTGTCGGATCACCCAGATCAGATCGAAGAGGTGGTCAAGGCCGCCCGCGCCGCCGGCGCCACCGGGCTGTGGGCGGGCATGCTCCACTTGAAGGACGGAACGCGCGAGCACTTCATGTCGGTCCTGGGCCGCCATTGGCCGGAGCTCGTTCCACGCTACGAGCAGGCCTACCGGAGTCGGGCCTATCTGCCGCCCGACTTCGGAGAGAAGACCATGCAAACCGTGTCCAGGCTTCGGTCACAGCTCGACCTTTCGGACCACCGTCGTGTCGTACTCAAGCCACCGCCCGAGCCTCAACAACTCTCGCTGCTCTCCTGACGGTCGGGGGCACACGCCATTTACGATTTCGGGCATGCGCAGCCCAATCGATGTGCTCGCGGGCAAAGTCGGCGGCTTCAAGAAGATGGAGATCGCACGCCGAACCGTCCCCTGTTACAAGCACGTGATCGAAAAGGACGGCGAGAAGCTCGAGCTCTGCCTGCTGGTCGATTCCGGAAAGCTGTATCGATTTCCATTCGAAAACAAGAAAGGCATCGAGAGCCTGGCCATCAAGGCGCGTTTCTTGCGCGGAGAGATGGAGCATCTGCGCCTGCGTGAGTTCCAGCCCGGCCTTTGCCGATATGTCGAAAGAGCCGACCAAGCCGTCTGAGGCGCTCGTCCAGGACCTGCTTGCCGAGCGCCGGCAGCTCAAGGTCGCCGTGGAGCGGCTGAAGCTGGAGCTCGAGGATGCAAGCAAGAACGCGAGCGGCCCGGATCCGCGCGTCAAGGAGCTTCAGGACGAGATGGAACGGCTGCGCTATCAGCTTGCTTCAGCGAGGGCTGAGGCGAATCAGATGCGAGAAGAACGCGATTCTTTGCGCTCGGGCATCGAACGCGCGATCGACCAGCTGAGCGCCGAATAAAAAAAGAGCCCCGCGTTCTCTGCGGGGCTCTCAGGAAACCTCCGACTACTTGACTGCGTTCGCCACCTGGTCGACGTACTGGTTCATGAATCCCGACAGGCCCATGGTGGGGATCCGCTCCCCGTTGCCCTGGATGGATTGGACGAGAAAGATGATCCAGTAGACGAATCCAACCAGCCAGACGATGCCGGCGAGGATCTGGATGAACGGAATCAGGCTGAGGATCAGGATGATGATCGAGAGACCGCCAAAGAAAACCAGCGAGTTGGCGGCATTCCATTTCACGTCGGGATCCTCTTTGCCGACGAAGAGAAAGATCAGTCCGCCGATCCAGCCGAGGGCGTAGCTGAGGATCGTGTAGGTCTTCTTGTTGCTGCCGACAGCACTCGGCGTCCCACCCATCGGAGCCGGCTGGCTGGGGGGCGGCGGCGGGGGCATTTGAGACATGGAAATTCAGTCCTCCTCGTGGCTGTTGGTTGCGGGCAGATTATGGTCGAAATTCCAATCGACTGCTGGGGATGGGGCCATCACCCATCTCTGGTAGTCTCCCGGCGAGATGGGGGAGTCGGGGCCGCCGCCAATACGGCCGTCAAACCCGCCGCAACCGGATTGGGCGCCGTCCACGCCACCTGAGACCGCGGCTCCGGAGACCGCCCCTACCATGCGCTTGATCCGCACGCCGGCCGCGCCGCCGAGTGCCGCCTCCAGCACCACGCCCTCCCAGGCGCCGGGCGAGCGTTATATCGGGAAGTAT
>DATLKH010000259.1:0-1501 GCA_035538475.1 Candidatus Dormiibacterota bacterium
TGGATTTTCTTGGTCCTATCAATTTTGTGGACCCCTGATCGGTCTAGGTGTGCCGATTTCTGCTTGTGGCACTGACCGGCCGCGAAAGTCGCGGCGATTGATGTCGGTTCGTTGAGGTAAAGCGGACGGTCACGTCGCGGAGTTGGTAGGAATTGAAGGTGGCGTAGTCTCCGGGGTGATCAACCTCGAATCATCCGGCGTTTGAGCGTCGGATAGGAGACCACGCCATGAAGAGCATTACCACGAAGTCTGATTCCTCGCCGCCTGTCGCCGATACAGCTGTGTATCTTTTCGATGATTGGTTCGATCCGATTGAAGCCGCGGTGCGTGATCGGGTGCGCGGCTTTATCCAGGCCATGATCGAGGGCGAGCTGGACGAGAAGCTGCAGCGGCCGCGATACGGGCGCCGGCCGAAGTCGTTGAGCAGCGTCGATGATGGCGGGACCGCGGTCAGCGGGTATCGACACGGCCATCGATCACGATCGCTGACCGGGACCTTTGGGCGGATCGCGCTCGAGGTGCCTCGCGCCCGCCTGGTCGGCGCGGACGGGACGACCAGTGAATGGAAGAGCAAGGTGTTGCGGGCCTATCAGCGCCGCACACTGGCGGCAGACGCCTTGATTGCCTCGGCGTACCTGGCCGGGACCAATACGCGCCGTGTCCGCCGTGCGCTCAAGGCGCTGTTTGCTGACGGGCTCGGTAAGGATGTTGTCAGCCGGGTGTGGCGGAAAGTGCGGAGCGATTGGGAGGCTTGGAACGCCCGCTCACTCGCCGAAGAGCCGATCGCGCGGTTGATCCTCGACGGCACGGTCGTTCGCGTCCGGCTCGATCGAAAAGCGACGTCAATCTCGCTGCTTGTGGTCATCGGCGTGCGCACGGACGGCCAGAAGGTGTTGCTGGCGGCCAAGAGCATGGGCGGAGAAAGCACCGAAGCCTGGCGCGCGGTCCTCGATGACCTGATCCAGCGTGGCCTTCGCCGACCGGAGTTCCTCATCGTTGACGGCGCAGCGGGGCTGGAGAAGGCGCTTGCCGCCGTGTGGGACGGTGTCCCGGTGCAACGATGCACCGTGCACAAGCATAGGAACCTGCTCGCGCATGCGCCCGAGCGACTGCACGACGAGGTGACCGCCGACTACACCGACATGATCTATGCGGCCACGCCCGAGGAGATCGAGCAACGCCGCAAGGCCTTCATCCGCAAGTGGCGGCTGCGCCATCGCCCTATCGCCGACTGCCTCGAGGAAGCCGGCGACCGCTTGTTCACCTTCACACGGCTGCCGCCAACTCAGTGGCGAAGCGCGAGAACAACGAACGCGATCGAGCGTCTGCACGAAGAGTTCAAGCGGCGGATCAAGACGCAGACCGTGCTGCCGTCGGCAGAAACAGCAGCGATGTTGTTCTGGGCGCTGCTCGCCTCTGGTCAGATCAACATGCGCAAGGTTGATGGTTGGCAGACGCTCGCCACAAAGCCCATCGATCAGCCGATTGACCTCGCCGCCTG
>DATLKH010000260.1:0-12607 GCA_035538475.1 Candidatus Dormiibacterota bacterium
CACCTGCTCGCGGAGCTCCGGCGACATCTCGGACTTGGTCAGCGGATCGGCTGCTGATTTGTAGGGCGAGACCTGAACGAAATCGCACGCCACTCCGATTCGTGCCAGCCCGTCTTTCAAAAACATGCGCGTGTCGGCGAATCCGAGAGGCTGCACCAAGCCCGAAGGCATGAGCAGGATTTCGTCACAGGCGCCAGCGAGGTAGTAGGTGGCGGTCGTGTAGAAAGGCGCCCAGGCCACGACGCGCTTGTGTGCCTTGCGCAGCTTGGCGACCTTTTCCCGCAGATCCTGGAGCGTCGCCATCGACATCGGGCCAGGTCGGAGATGCAGGATCACTCCTCTGACTCGTGCATCGCGTGCGATGGCGTCGAAATGATCGCCCAGCTCTTTCAAGCTCGAACGCGACGATGACGTCAGGCGCTGCCACAAAGGACGTGGAGGATCGGGTAAGGCAGACAGCTCGTCCTCGAGCAGGAAAAGCACGTAATCGGGTGGCCGTCCGATCGAGCGACGGATGCTCGAGACCAGCCACCACAGGTAGCGAAAAGGAAACAGCAGCAACCCCAGGTCCCCTCTCGGCGAGAGTCTAGGGCTTGCTAGACGACCTTGGAAACTTCGAGATGCTCGTCCACGCCATCGCCGAACCGCGTCGTGCCGAACTCATGTCCCATGTGGTGGTGATACGGCACACCGGTGAAGAGATGATGGGACCGGGTCGGAATCTTGTCCCCGTCGCTCCATTCCTGGCGCTGGAGGTTCATGTAGCCCTGTTCGCCGTTGTGCTTGAGATCCTCGAGGAGGGTCGACATGCCAAAGCCGGCCGCGTGCTGAAGCGCCAGGGTGATGAAGATGAACCCCACTCCGAGGTCGCCGAGGTCGTCCCACGTGATCGGTTCTTTCTCGTTGAACCACTTGAAGGACGACGAGTAATTGAACGCGAAGCGTGCTTTCGGGAACCGCTTGCGAATCTCGGTGCAGAAGGTCTCGGTCGGTCCTCGATCGGCGGTCGGAAACTCACACCACAAGAGATCGGGTATGCCGCTGTCCATGTACCGCAGGCCACGCTCGATCGCAAGCTCCATCCCGCGCTTGGTCTCCGGGGCTTCGGTTGCAGACACGGCGTCCGTGCGAGCGATGATGATGAAGTCTTTGTGGCCGAGGTCGTCGGCGACGGCGCGCATCATCTTCAACTTCCCGATGAACTCGCCGGCGGGTATCAAAGCCTTGCCAGCGATGTGGCCGCATCGCTTCGGCATGACCTGATCCTCTAAGTGCGCAGCCGCGACGCCGGCGTTGAGGTAGAGCTCGGCAGTGCGCTGAACGTTGAAGACGTTGCCGTATCCGGCGTCCATGTCCACCACCACGGGAGGGATCTCGAGATGGACGGGCGGCGCTTTCTTTTCGGGATCACCCATCGCCATGGTCAGCTGGAACTTGCGCAGGGCGCTGACCGTGCGCCGGGCGCCGTCCGCGATCTCGACGGACGAGTAAAGGTCCATGTCCGTAGTGCCGAGGTGGCCGATCGCAAACGAATAGCCGCTGAAATAGACCGCGTCGAAGCCGTGGTACATCACGAGCTCGGCGCCCATAGGGTCGTACACGCCCGGAGCAAACACGTACTTCTTGTCGGCCAGCAGCCGGCGCAGCCGCTTGCTCGGCGGCTCATTGCGCGAGGCCGGGACTTTGTAGCCCGCAGGAAGCAGAGGAGTAGACACGAGATCCATCAGGTCTCCTTCAGCGCTTTAGCTATTCGTTTTCGTGATCGCAGTTGCAGGGCTCGGGGCACTCGCACTCGTGCGAAGAAGCCTCGGTATCCAATTCCTGCGATCGGTTTTCCTTATCCATGCAAGGAAAACTATCAACTAATCCGATATACCGTCAAATTGATTGATTTGATCTGATCGATCGAAAAAGACTATGTCGAATTCGGGCTGGCCGAGCGTTACTTGGAGTCGAGCAGTTCCAGGAACGCGGCGACGATGCCCTGTGGCTCGCCGGCATCCCGGCGACGGAAGGCGACGATCGTGTTCTGCATGGGCGGCGCGTCCGCGAGCTTGACCAGGCAAAGCGTCCCGCCGTGGACTTCGCGGGCCACCGCGGTCGCCGGCAAGAGTGCGACGCCGAGGCCTCTCTCAACCATCTTTTTCGCAGCCTCGATGGAATCCAGTTCCATCAAGCCTCTCAGCTTCACCCCGGCCGAGAGAAAGGCTGCTTGGGTGATCTCGTAGTAGCTGGACGTGCGGTCGAACATGATGAGCTTCTGGCCGGCAACGTCGGCCATCGGCACCGAAGCACGTTCGATGAACGGATGGTCGGGCGCGCAGACGAGGACGAGATCCTCGGTATGGAACGGACGCAGCTCGAGGTCGGGGTGCCGGATGGCGCGGCCGAGGCCGATCTGGACCTCGTCACGCACCACGAGATCGACCACGTCCTCCGAGTGTCCGGTCCGGACTGAAACCTCGACTCGGGGGTGCCCGGCGACGAACCGCTCCAGCAGCTCGGGCAGGATGTACGTGCTGACGGCGGGGGCGGCGGCGATCATCAGGTGGCCGGCCGATGCGCTCTTCACCTGCTCGAGGGCGTCGCGCCCGTCGACCAGCGCACGCAGCGCCCGCTCTGCAAAAGGAATCCAGGCCCGGCCGGCATCCGTGAGCCTCATGCCTTGAGGTGTTCGAAGGAAGAGCTCGGTGCCGAGCTCCCGCTCGAGCCCGTGCAGCCTGGCGGTCAGCGTGGGCTGGGTGATGAAGAGGGCCTCGGCGGCGCGGCTCACGCTGCCCCGGCGCGCCACTTCCAGGAACCCTTCCACCTGGACGAGCTGGATCCCGTTGGGCTTTGAGCTGGTACGTGTTTCTTCTATGGCCACGGCCGTGGCCACAAATTTAGTCTATGGCCCGATCTTTAGCTGCGATCTCGGCGCAGGAGGACCGCGGCCGCCGCGACGGACACCGCCCAGACCGGCGCCATGGTGATCACGAAAGGCCGCACAGTGTCGCTTGCCGAATGCGAGTTCCGGTCAAAAGCGAGAAAGACGAGTACGGTGCCGTAGAGGAGAACGGCGAAAGCAGCCGCCAGCGGAGCGATCACTTTCCAGTTCGTCACGCGGGGAATGATAGAACCGAAGTCGGTATTGTCATATCCATGGCTGTGTTCTTCGGACTTCACCACCCCAATTACACGTTTGCCCGCGTCCCCGACGACCGCCTCTTCGATCGCGTGATCGAGAGCGCACGCGCGGCCGAGAAGGCTGGTTTTGACCTCTTCACGGTAATGGACCACTTCTATCAGATCCGTGGCATCGGTCCCGAAACGCAGCCGATGCTCGAGGCTTACACGACCCTGGCGGCTGTGGCCACGGCAACCTCGCGAATCAAGCTGTCCACGCTCGTGACCGGCGTGACATACCGGAACCCTGCGGAGCTGGTCAAGGAAGTCACCACTCTCGATGTCATCTCCAAGGGTCGCGCGATCTTCGGCATCGGCGCGGCGTGGAATGAAGACGAGCACCGCGGTTACGGAATCGAATTCCCGCCTATCGGCCAGCGGATGGATCGTCTCGAGGAGGCGGTGACCATCGCCAAGCTTATGTTCACCGAGGACCGCCCCTCTTTCGAAGGCAAGTACTACAGGCTCGAGCGGGCGCTGAACTTTCCTCGGCCGATTCAGAAAGGCGGACCGAAGATCTTGATCGGTGGCGGCGGCGAGAAGCGCACTCTGCGCATCCTCGCCAAGCACGGCGATATCGGTCACTGGTTTGCCGCGCCGGTCGAGGAGCTCAAGCGCAAGAAAGCCGTGTTCGAGGAGCACTGCGCCGCCGTGGGCCGGGACCCGTCGGAGGTCATGCTGACGATGGGCGTGAGCATCGCTGTCGCGCGAAACGAGCGGGAAGGCAAGGCGGTGCTGGAATCACTTCCTCCTGAGCGGCGCGCGATGTCGCAGGTCAAGACGCCAGAGCAGACGGCCGAGTTCCTGCGGCCTTACATCGACGCCGGCTTCACGGGCTTCACCATCAACAACACCGTCGCGCCGACCGCGGAAGCGATCGAGATCGTGGGCGAGATGATCAAGATGGTGCGCGGCAGCTCGGTCGCCGCCTAGCTCTTGTAGTTCTTCTCTCCGGCTCGCACGGCGAGCTTGAGGTGGTTCTCCGGTGGAGCCAGCGGGCACGCCCAGCGCGGGCTGTACGCGCACGATGCGTTGTAGGCAAAGTTGAAGTCGATCGTCACGCGCGATGAACCCGGCTCGACCTCGAGCACGAGCCCATCGGTGTCTTTGGCGGTGTCGAAGAGGTAGCGTCCGCCACCGTAGGTTTCGTGACCTGAGGTCAGGTCCTTGAACGGCACGAACAGGCCGCCCGCATACTGGACCAGGCTGAGCACCGTCAGCCGGCATTCCTGGCCGGCTAGCGTGAAGACCAAGGCGCCCGCGCGGCGATAGCGGATCGCGCCGTCTTCACCGCCGGTTTCGATCGTCATCTCGCTCCCGTCGCCTGGTTCGAGAGTCGCTTCGACCCGGTACGACGGATCGGCATCGAAATAGTTCAAGCCCTTGAAAAGGCCGCGTTCCTCGGGTTCGACAGGTGACTGCGGGTGGGTGCGGAACAGCTCGTCGCGTCCACGGCGGTAACGCTGGATCGCGTCCGGGCTCTTGATGCGGTAGAGATCGCCGACGCGCCGCCGCCAGTCGACGAGATCGAGGTAAGCCTGAGCTTCAGTGACCGTCAACTGGCGTTTCGAGCGAAGACAGCTTGTAGCTTGCTTGCGGGGGCAGGTTCGCCAGCGCCGAATGCACGTCGTCGTCTGTGGCATCCGTGACGAGGAGCGTGTAGCGGCGGGCGTGCGGACCCAGCGCTTCCGGCGCCCCCGCACCGGTCGTGATGGCCGGGGTGGCCGTCGTCTGGGCCGGAGCAACCGCCTGTTTGCGCCTCGGAGGTCGAGCCGCTGCGTCGGCGCGCAGCACTCGAAGGTGATAGACACCGATGCCGGCCGCGACGACGATCACCCCGAGAAAATGGCCGAAATCCAGGTTGGCGGGATCGTCGAGTCGCGGATGTGCGCTGAACAGCTGCTGGAACAGCGCATTGATCATGCCGACACCGCCACCGATCACCACCAGAACGGCGCCGAGCACGGAAGCCCACACGTAGAGCCTTCGGCTGAGTGACTGCCGGTCCGCGGCCCACGGCGCGTCTCGCCAGTGCGTCAGCCACACCGCAAGACCGACGGCGAGGAGCGTGATCCACAGGCTGAGCGGCTGCTTCCAATCGGGCACGCTCACGCCGATGATGGGCGCCTCCAGCTGCTCGGCCGCGGTCCAGAGTAGACCGCCGGCGCCGATGCCCCACGCGATCAGCGAGACCAGCGAGGCCAGGTTGGTGTAGAGACGGCGGACGCCCGCCTGGCGATCGGCCTCTTGCGTGGCCGAGTCGCGCGCCAGGCGACGTCTGATCAGAAACCAAGCCACGCCATAGACGATGAGCTGAGACGCCGGCATCGCAGCCGCGACGAAAACGCTGTCGCTTGCGCCGCCCGGATTGGACACGCCGAGGGCGCGGGCCAACGCATAGAACAGGATTTGGCTCGCGCCGAAAAGCGCGGTCGCGATGCTGACGGTCACGGCGATAAAGCCCTCGAGCGTGCGCAGCGTCGAGTGGCGATCCTCCACCGCGTACAGCACGGCAATCGCGCGCGCGTGGAAGCCCCAGATCAGCGAACCTGCGACCACGAGCGATAACGGGCCGGAGAAATTGGACGATGAGGTGGTCGACCCTGCCGCCACGTCGCTCCAACCGGACTGCAGGACTCCCTGGGTTCCAGCCAGCATCGTGAGCAGTCCGAACAACAGGGCCGGATACATGTACCAGCGGCGCAGAGTCGCCGAAGTGCCCTCCTCGTGGACCGCGGCGCGGTCGCGGACGGCGACGAAGAAGTGGAGTCCCCAAACTGCGACGAAAACGGCCGCGGTCCAGCCTGCCTGGGCCGCGAACACGCCGTCGAATTTCAGGTTGTCCAGGACAGGCTGCGTCAATTCGCGAACCATGTCTGAAATCGCGACGGCCGCCGCGATCGATGCGACAAGGCAGACGAAGTACAGGTACAGGCGGCGGAGGGCGGATGTCCGCTCGTAGGGATCTCGTCCCGCGAACCGTTGCGCAAACCAGAAATGGATGCCCCAAACGGGCAAAGCCACCACCGTCATGGCAGTGAAAACGGCGAGCTGGCCCCGGCTCGAGTCGGCCGACGGGTCGCTGAACACGAAGAGCAGAACGGTGGCTCCGAGTGCCGCCAGGCCTCCCGCCAGGAGCAGGACCGCTGCAGCGCTGACCAGATACAGGTAGAGCCGCCGCAAAATCACAGGCGAAACCCTACTACCATGCACCCGTGATCTCTCAAGAACTGCTCGAAATCCTGGCCTGCCCGAAGTGCCACACGAAGGTCGAGCTGAAAGAGCCGGACCAACTGCGCTGCCCGAATTGCAAAGTGCTCTACCCGATTGTGGACGGGATACCCGTGATGCTGATCGAAGAGGGCAAGCCCGAGAAGGACTAGCTCAAGCCGCGCACTCGTAGTGACTCGTGTCCGTCGGCGTCGGGTTGCTCGTGGCGCTGTGGATGTCGGGCTCGATCTCCGCGTCGGTCAGTGCGTAAGCCTGATTGGGATCGCTCGCCGAGGTCGCGAAGACAAGCCCCAAAACGTGTCCTTCAAGGTCGATGAGCGGACCTCCGGAGTTGCCGGGGCGGACTGTCGCTTGCATCACATAGATCTGGCGCGTGACCAGGTTCTGGTTATAGATGTCGCGGCCTTGAGCTTCGACTGTGCCGTCGACCACTGCCGCGACCACCTTTTCAGCACCACCGCCCGGATAGCCGATCACCGCGCCGCCGGTGCCGCGGTCGGCCGGACCAAACGCGAGTCCCGCGGCGTTGAAGCCCGGCACGTGAAGCACCGCGACGTCGCGCTCCGGATCGAAATAGATCACGGTCGCGCGCAAGGTCGTTCCGCCGGGGGTGACGATGGTGTGCGAGCTGGTGCCGGAGACCACGTGCGCGTTGGTCACGACGTATCCGCCGCCTGCCGGAAATCCGCTTCCGGTCACGATCCCGCCGCATCCGACGCTCGAAACCTTCACCACCACCTGCGCTGCGCTGTTGACGCCCGCAGTGTCGATGGAGGCAGGCACGGGCAGCGCTCCTGGGAGCGTCGGCTCCAGGCCGGCGAACACAGAGGGAAATTGCACGCCGGCCAAGACCTGCTCGACGCTGGCCAGAAATCCCGGCGGTCGCGGCGCGATCGAGTCGAGGCTTCGGAGCAAGGCCGAGCGCTGGATCTGGTGAGCGATCTCCGGGCTCGGTCCCCGTGAAAAGCTCAAGCCGAGAAACCAGCACATGATCAGCACGGCCATCGCTGACAGAGCGGCACCTGCAGCCGAATCGGTTGTGGTGTGAATGCCGGTGCGTAGGATGTTGCGGCGGATCGGCTCGCCCACCGCGAAGCCGATGCTCGAACCGAGGCTGCCGCCGATGACCAGGATCAACACCGCCCCCAGCGGCCGCGCGGTCGGGTTGTTGATCTGCAGATAATCGAGCGCGAATCTCGCACTGCCGGCGGCAAGCAGCACTCCGATCAGGAGTCCTATGTACTGGGCCAGCGAAAGCCAGAATCCGCGGCGATAGCCGTTTGCAAGTCCGATCACGACCGCGATCACGATCAGGGCGTCGATCAGGTCGAAGGGCAAGCTGTCATTCCTATAAACACCCTAACGTGACTTATCGGCCGCATCGGTCTTGGAGATAATTAGGGCGTGCTGTACCTTGCCGGCGAATGGGTTCCAGCGTGGTTGGCGATGAGCATCACCTTTCTGGTGGCGGCGCTCGGCGTGAGCGGATTGGGTTGGTGGGTGCTTCGCGGAGACGCGCGAAACCGCCGTGCCGAAGGGACAGGCGGGACTCCAGAGCAGACGACCGAGCACCACTAGGCCGAGACGACGCTCGCTTTTCGTTCGGCGCTTCTTAAGCCGGCGCTCCCGCTGGTTCGTGCTCGACCAGCTCGCCTGACTCACGCAGGTCGCGCACCGGCATGAAGGTCCTCACGGGCGGCACCCGTTCGAAGTTGTAAGGCGGCGGGGGAGAGGTCGTGGCCCACTCCAGCGTGTTGCCCTGCCACGGGTCGTCGCCCGCGATCTCGCCGCCGCTCCAGCTGCGCACGATGTTGATCAAGAAGATGAACACCGAGAAAGCGATCAGGAACGAGGAGACCGTGATGATCAAGTTGGTCGCAGCCCAGGATTCGTTCGCGTAGGTTGCGATGCGCCGAGGCATTCCTTCGAGGCCGAGCGTGTGCATGATCAGGAACGTGCCGTTGAAGCCGACGAAAGTCGTCCAGAAGTGGACTTCGCCCAGCGTGTTGTTCAACAGCCTTCCGGTGATCTTGGGGAACCAGTAGTAGATCCCGGCGAAGATCGCGAACACGCTCCCGCCGAACAGCACGTAGTGCAGGTGCGCGACCACGAAGTAGGACTGGTGGAGCTGGGTGTCAACTGGAACTGACGCCAGGTACACCCCCGTGATGCCGCCGATCAAGAACGTGGCGAGGAAGCCAAAGACAAACTTCATCGGCACCGTGAAATCGATCGAGCCCCACCACGCTGTGGCGATCCAGTTGAAGAACTTGATGCCCGTCGGCACCGCAATCAGCATCGTCATGAGCATGAAGAAGCCTTCGACCCACGTGTTCATGCCGACTGTAAACATGTGGTGTGCCCACACGGTCATCGAGAGGAAGACGATTCCGAAGAGCGCGGCGACCATCGACATGTAGCCGAAGATCGGCTTTCGCGCGAAGACAGGAACGATCTCGGAGATCATTCCGAACGCCGGCAGGATCATCACGTAAACCTCGGGATGACCGAAGAACCAGAAGAGGTGCTGATACAGCACCGGCCGTCCGTCGGTGGTGAAGAAGTGGGTGCCCAGCTGCCGGTCGAACTCGAGCAGGATCATCGCGGCGGCGAGCGGCGCGCCGACCACCAGCAGCAAGATCGACGTAGAGATCTGCGCCCACACGAACAGAGGCAGGCGGGAGAACTTCATGCCCGGTGCGCGCAGGGCGATGATCGTGGTCAGGAAGTTCGTCGACGCCATGATGCCGCTGATCGCCCAGACGATGATGCTCATGGCCCAGAAGTCGACGCCCAAGCTCTTCAGCTGGTACGCCTTCTCGGTCAGGGGTGCATAAGCGGTCCAGCCGGCGTCGAGCGCACCACCAAACAAAAAACCGCTGTAGTAGAGAAGGATGGCGACCGGAACCAACCAGAACCCGAGAAGGTTCACTCGCGGGAAGGCCATGTCGCGGGCGCCGACCATGATCGGCACCATGTAGTTCGCGATCCCGGTGACGAAGATGGTGACGAAGAAAAAGATCATCGTCGTGCCGTGGGCAGAGACCATCTGGTTGTAGGTTTCGGGGTCGACGAGCTTCAAGTTCGGTTGTGAGAGCTGCAGCCGGATGATCAGCGCGAAGATGCCGCCGATCACGAAGCTGAGCATCGCCGTGACCATGTACATGATCCCGATCAGCTTGTGATCGGTGGTCGTCAGCCAGATGCTGATCGGCTTGAAGAATGTGTCGGCGTAAGCCTTTGGCCGCGGGAGAACTTGGGTAGCTGCCACCTTGATTCCTATCCTAAGCCGAGGACGCTGGAGGGGGCGGCGCTCGAGCACTCGCCTTCTGCTGGGCCACCCAGGCGTCGAAATCGCTCTGATCCATGGCCTGGACGATGATCTGCATGGTCGCGTGGCCGGCACCGCACAGCTCGGCACACTCCCCATGCCATCTTCCGGTCTGGTTGATGTTGAGCCACGAGAAGTTGTCGTAACCGGGCACGGCGTCGGTCTTGCCTGAGATGGCGGGCACCCACCATGAGTGGATCACGTCAGTGCCGCGGAACTGCAGCTTGACGAGAGTGTGAGTGGGGACCACGAACGGGGTCACGTCGCCCGCCAGAGTGCCCTCTTGATGCACGGTGATGCCGAGGCTGGGCTTTACGTACTCGTACGTCCAGCCAAACTGATGGCCGCTCACGATCACGGTCATCTGCTCGTTTTGAATCGGCTGGAAGTTCTTCTGCAGCTCGACAAAGCTGTAGCCGGCGATTGAAAGCACCAGGATCAGCGGCAGCGCCGTCCACACGACCTCCAGCGGCACGCTGCCGTGCACCTGCGGCGGGACGTAGCCAGGCGCTTGCCGCTTGCGGCGGTACCGAATCACGACCCACAGCAGCGCAGCCTCGTAGCCGAGGAAGACGATGATGGCCGGGATTGAAATCCCGATGTACGTGTCATAGATGCCCTGTCCGTTCGGCGAGACCGGTGGCGGAAAGATGGGGCGGATTCCACCGAGCTCGCATGAGCTCAAGAGGACCGCGCCGCCGATCAAGCCGATGCCGGTCAAGAGCGCGCGAATGACTCGGCCAGTCACGTGGTGGAAGTATATCGGCGGCCCAAATCGCGCCGGGCGAACGGGATAGAATCCAAAACCGTTGTGCCCGTAGCCCGTAAGCCGCGCTACGTCGACGTGTCCAACCCGAGCTTGGCCGTCGAGTGCCCGAGATGTGGGTTGCGGACCCCGCGCTTTCTTGTCTACTGCCAGAACGACGGCTACCAGCTATGGCCGTCCGGTGAGGCGGCGTCGGCCGCGTTCAAGGCATGGAGGGAAGCGGATCCGGCTCGGGCCGATGCTTCGCGCTTCGACCTTGCGCTTCCTCTGCCGCCCGCCGACTCGACTGTCGATTACGAGGAAAGGGCTCACAAACTTGGAATCCACATCTTTCCGAACAGCAACTACCCGTTCACGATCTGTGTTGGGGCGCTGTTTCTTGCTCTCGGCGCGATTCCGTTCGCGACCGCGGCGCGACTCACACTGGCCGTGATCGGCGGCTTGATCTTCCTCTATGGGGTCGTGGGGTGGGTGCTGGTCGAGGATGTCCGCATGTATCCGTCGGACAGCCCCCAGGCCCATGGTGAGGTGCGGCACTGATGGCCGTCGCCGCGATGCGACCGGAGCCGTCCCCGGAGTACCCCGCGATCAAGCCCGGCATGATGGGCATGTACATCTTCCTGGCATCCGAGGTGATGTTCTTCGGGAGCCTCTTCGCGATGTACTTCTACCTCTACGGGTCGCACCTGCAGTGGCCGCCGCCGGCACCGAGCGCGGGTGGGGAGTTCTACGTCACCCCGTGGCCGACCCCGCTGAATCTCAACCCACTCGACTACGTGCCGTCCCTGAACACTGTGATCCTGCTTTCGAGTGGCGTCACGTGCCACTTTGCCCTCGACGCTCTTTCGTATGACAACCGGCGCCGATTCTTCACGCTCCTGATCATCACCATCGTGCTGGGCACGCTCTTCGAGCTGGGCCAGCTCTACGAGTTCATCAACGCTTTCAACCGCGGCCTGAACCTGAAGGTCAACACTTTCGCCAGCGCCTTCTTCACGATGACGGGATTTCACGGCGCTCACGTGTTAGGCGGGTTGATCCTGCTGACCTTGATCCTGTACCGCGCGGCGCGCGGGCAATTCTCGTCGGCGCATCACGTGGGGCCTGCGGCGGTCACGCTGTACTGGCACTTCGTCGACATCGTGTGGATCTTTCTCTTCGGCATTCTCTACGTCACGGTCCTGTTGCTCCGATGAGAGTCGCGCTCGCCGGTCTCGCCGCCGCGGTGCTCCTTGCCGGGTGCGGCGGAGGGGGCGGGTCGAGTCAGCCCGCCGGTTCGATCAAGGTCACGATGACCGAGTTCAAGTTCGATCCCTCGACGATCAACGTCTCGAGCGGCAAGGTCGTCTTCTTCCTCGTCAACTCTGGAAGCCAGTCTCACGATATGGCGATACGCGACCAGTCGAAGAACCGGCTTGCCACCAGCGAGTTGATAACCGCCGGTGACTCAAAGGTGTTCACCGTCGACAACATCGCCGCGGGCAAGTACACCTTTTTCTGCACGCAGCCGGGTCACGAGGACTCGGGAATGGTCGGGTCGCTGACCGTTACATAAAGTCGGTTCTTCTTCTTCGGTTAGTCGCGACTATCCGAGACTCCGCTATTTCGAGGGCGACGGACTCGGTGAAGGTGAGGGCGTGGCCGTCGGTGATGGGCTCGGTCCCGGAGTCACGCTGATCAGCTCGATCTCGAAGATCAAGTCCGCGTTCGGCGGGATGATGACCTGGCCCGTCTGCTGATTCGTCGAGCCCTTCGATCCGTAACCGAGCTCTGACGGGATGGCGAGCTTGCGCTTGCCACCGACCTGCATTCCCTGCAGACCTTCGTCCCAGCCAGGGATCACGGTGCCTGCGCCTATCACCACGGACAATGCGCCCCGCCCCTGCTGCCGGCTCGTGTCGAACTGCTGGCAGTTGCTCGCCAGCCATCCGGTGTACTGAACATTCACCGTGTCGCCGTGCTTTGCAACCGCGCCGCCACCGGCCTTCAGATCGATGACCTTGAGGCCGTCCGGATACGTCGTCACGGGCAGCCCCGCGCCGGCATGGCAGTCGTCGGCTCCAGGTGAGGCGGCGGCCGGTCCGGGGCTCTCGTCCGCGACCGCCCCACCGCTT
>DATLKH010000261.1:0-1598 GCA_035538475.1 Candidatus Dormiibacterota bacterium
CTGCGAGACGGCCTGACTGCCGAAGGGTTCGACATGAAGGCCGACCTGGCGGTGCTGCGGACGCTGCCGGGCGTGCTACGCGGCGCCGACTTCAAAGTCACGGCGGTGCTGGGGGGCGATCAAGTGATCGCCATCGAGCCGGGCGACACGCATGAAGAGACCTATGGCGTGGCCTTCGACCTGGGGACGACGACCGTGGTCGGGACGCTGAGGAATCTCCGTACCGGCATGGCCGAAGCGGTGCGGTCGACGCTCAACGGCCAGGCACCCTTCGGCGCCGACGTGATTTCGCGCATCAGCCACGGGATGCAGTCGGACCAGGCAAAGGTCGAACTGCGGGACGCGATCCTGGCCACGATGAACACGCTGCTCGCCGACCTCTACGAGGGTGCGGGCGTGGAGCGAAACCGCGTTTACGAGATGGTGGTCGTCGGCAACGCGACCATGCTGCATCTCTTACTGGGTATCGACGCCACGCCGATCTCGATGATGCCGTTCACGCCGACCTTCCGCGAGCCGCTCTACCTTCCGGCGCGCGAGGTCGGGCTCGAGATCCATCCTGGAGGGTTCGTGCAAACGCTGCCGGTCATCGGTGCTTACGTCGGCGCCGACATCGTCGCCGGCGTCGTCGCCACCGGGTTGGCGCGGGAAGACAAGATCCGGGTTTTCGTCGATGTCGGGACCAACGGCGAGATCGTGCTGGGTTCGAGCAAGCGCGTGCTTTGCACGGCGGCGCCGGCCGGGCCGGCTTTCGAAGGCAGCCAGATCCGTTGCGGTATGCGCGCCACCGACGGCGCCATCGAAGGCGTGACGCTGACCGACCATGTCGAGCTGCAGGTGATCGGAGGCGACATCCCGCCGCGGGGCATCTGCGGCTCCGGGCTGGTCGACGTGGTGGCGCAATTGCGCCTCGCCGGGTTACTCGATGCCGGTGGCAAGCTCCGCAGCAGAGAGGAAGTCCCGGAGCATCCGTTATCCGATCGGCTGGTCACGATCGACGGCGTCCGCGCCTTCCTGCTCGCCGAGAACGTGTTTCTGAGCCAGCGCGACGTGCGCGAGCTGCAGTTCGGTAAAGGATCGATTGCCACCGGGATCAAAGTGCTGATGGACGTGATGGGCATCAGCGCGAGCGACCTCGACGAGGTGCTGTTGGGCGGCTCGTTCGGGTCATATCTGAATCCCGAGAGCGCAAAGATCATCGGCCTCGTCCCACCGGTCGATGTCGATCAGATCTTGTCCGTCGGTAACACCGCGGGCGAAGGCGCCAAGATGAGCCTGTTGTCGTTTCGGGAGCGGCAGGTCGCCTTCGAGCTTCCCGACAAGATCGAATACGTCGAGCTTTCCGGGCGCTCCGATTTCAACGACTCCTTCGTTTCCGTGCTGAAGTTCCCCGAGCTGGACGAGATTCGATGAAGAAGACGGCCCTGCTGATCTGCGGCGCCCTTGGCAAAGAGGTCAAGACGCTGGTCGACGAGAGGGGATGGGATGTCGATATCTACGGCGTGCCGGCGATGTACCACTTCTATCCAAAGAAGATCGTCGAGGCGGTCGACCGCCGGCTCGATGAGTTATCGCCGCGATACGAGCGAGTGGTTGTC
>DATLKH010000262.1:0-8815 GCA_035538475.1 Candidatus Dormiibacterota bacterium
TGTGGGGCATGGCGGAGCTGCCTTTCTGCTCCTTTCCAAACGGTTCGAAGACCTCTCCGATTTCGCTCCGCTGCAAGTGCCAGATCTCCGTGGCGATCCGCTCCAGGGTGCCTGCCGCGATGGCCAGCGCGGACATGAAGCCTGCGTGGCGGTCGCGCGCGACCACCTGGGTGGAGACACCGTCAACTTTCAATCCCAGCTCGCGGCAGACGTGGTCTTCGACCCGCGGGTCGATGGTGGCGTACGTGCCAACCGCGCCGCTGACCCGGCCGACCGCGCTTTCTTCGGCGGCCTCTTCGACCCTTGCGATCGATCGGTCCAGCTCCGCCACCCAACCCGCGACCTTGAAGCCGAAAGTGGTGGGCTCGGCAACGATGCCGTGCGTTCGCGCGGCCATCAAAGTTCGCCGGTGCTTCAGCGCCAGCTCGGCCGCCGCTTCACGCACCGCGCGCAGATCTTTGAGAATCTCCCGCGCCGACTCGGTGAGCTGAACTGCCATGGCCGTGTCGTTCAGGTCCTGACTCGTCATCCCGAGGTGCACGTAGCGCGCTTCGGGCTGGCCGATCGACTCGTTCAGGACGGTCAGAAACGCGATCACGTCGTGGCCGACTCGTGACTCGACCTCGGCGATCTTCGTTGCATCGAATGTGCCCTTTCGAATCTTTGGCAGTGCGGCTTCCGGGATCCGGCCCAGCGCGGCCCACGCTTCGCAGGCCAGGATCTCGATCCGGAGCCAGAGCTCGTAACGGTGCTCGTCGGACCAGATCTTCCGGATCGCAGGCGGCGAGTATCGCTCGATCAATGGGGGACGCCAGGAATTATAAGGTCCACCTGGCTGGCCAAGATCTTGTGAGGGCGACTGCAACAGGCCCTAAATATGGGGTTCATGGCTCTCGACGTCCGACTTTCAAGCGAGTGGCTTGATAATCGTGGACGGCTAGATGAGAGGGGCCATCTCGAGAGGATCGGCGGGCGCCGTAACGAACTTTGAGGCGTCTCGTTTGAACCGGCGCAGGCGGAACGGCCAGTGAGCGACCCGTTGCGCGATGAAGAGCGAGAGCTCGTGGAACGCGCGAAGCGGGATCCGCGTCAGTTCGGGGCGCTCTATGACCGGTTCTTCCAGCAGATCTATCGATTTGTGTACTCGCGAGTGAGGGAACAAACAGCAGCAGAGGACGTCACGTCAGAAGTCTTCATGAAGGCTCTGAAAGCGATGCCCCGCTATCAGGACACGGGGAGGCCTTTTGCTGCCTGGCTTTACCAGATTGCGGTCAACGCGATCGCCGACCGCTATCGCTCGCAGCGCACCGTTCAACCGCTCGAGGACTTTCACGATCTTTCGATTGCAGGTCCGTCGCTCGATGACGTCGCCGCCCGGCGAGACGAGGTGCGCCGGATCTGGGCCCTGGTCGAGGCCTTGCCTCACCAGCAGCGCACGGCGCTCGTCCTCAAGTTCCAGGAGGACATGAAGATCGAGGACATCGCCGTCGCGATGGGCAAGACGCCTGGAGCGGTCAAGCTTTTGATCCATCGCGGCGTCACTCGGCTTCGCGACGAAGCCACCACGCTGAGGCCGGTCGAATGAACGGATACCACGACCCAGAGCTCGAAGACATCCTTCAGGACGACGAGCTGCGACGCATCGCGACACTGCTCCGCTCGGCTCAGACTCCGGAGCCGCCGCTCGACGATGCGTTCAAGACCGGTCTTCGCCGTCAGCTGACCCAGCAGGCCTGGGCGATGACCGAGGGGAAACCGCCGTGGTGGCGGCGGATGTTCGCGCCACCCGTGATGGCCTGGGCCGGCGCCGCGGCCGGCGTGCTGCTGATCGCTCTCGTGGTTCTCCAGCTGACGAATCAAGGTCCGGGAGGCCCATTCCAGGTCACGGTCTCGAGCAATGTCGACGGCAGCCGCTCGGTGGCGCTGAGCCAGCCCATCCTCGTCCACTTCAACCAGCCCATGGACCACCCTTCGACGCAAGCCGCGGTCCAGATCACTCCCGCGACGGCGGTGGCCTACTCGTGGGACGGCAACACCCTCGCGGTGACGCCCCAGAGCGGCAACCTGGCGCCGAACACGCAGTACCACGTCACGATCGGGCCGGGGGCGCGCACCGCTTCGCAGCAGCAGCTGACGCAGCCGCAGACCATCACGTTCGTAACTCAGCCGCAACCAACCCCCACGCCGACGCCCGCCCCGCGTCCAACACCCACCTCGAACTCGCTCATCACCGGTGAGAAGCAGCTCGCGAGCCTCTCCGGCGGAATCAATGCGCCGCTGCAGTGGTCGGCCGACTCGTCCGCGATCTACTTCGTCGATGGAACGGGCGCCCTCAACGTCGTGCCGGCCGCCGGCGGCGCGGTGACCGTCATCGCCTCTGATGGTGCATCCTCACCGGCGCTCTCGCCGGCCGGGGACAAGCTCGCCTACATCCGGAGCGGAAAGATCGAGGTCTTGACCTTCGACTCGGGCAAGACAGACGAGCTCGCCGTCACACCATCACCGACCCTCGTCGGGTGGGCACAGTCCGGATTGGTCTGGACGGCGCCCGACGGTGTGTACACACAGGCGTCGAACGGCTCCAAGCGGCAGGCGGCTTTCCCGGTGGGGACCGCAGCGACGGCAGTCTCGATCGCACCCACCGGCGCGCAGGTCGCCTATCGACAGGATCAGAACCTCTTCCTCCTCGATGTGCAGTCCGCACAGAGCACGCAGCTCGGTGACGCCGGGGCGACATTCCTAGGTTGGTCGCCCGACGGTTCGCTCGTCCTATACGGCACGAGCACCGGCATCGTCGTCGCGGACTTGAAAGGCAAGACACAAACGACGCTTCCTTCGGGAGATCCTTCCTGGTCGCGCCAGGACGCGATCATGCTCGGCACCGATACCGACCTGGCGCAGATCCGGCCCGACGGATCCGGATTGATGCGGCTCGGCAACGGTACTTACCGCTCGCCGGTCTGGGCGCCCAACGGCACGTCCTTTGCCTTCTTCCGCGGCGGCTCGCTGTGGATCGCCGCGGCACCTGCGATGCCGCCGCAGCCGTCGGCGCTCGACCTGGCGACGTCAGCGGTCAGCTCGTTCATGGACGCGCGCCTAAAGGGCCAGCCCGATCAAGCGTCGGCTTTCCTGGACGCCAACGGCAAACAGGCTTACGCGGCCGGCGGCATGAGTCTTCTGATCCAGGGCGATCCCCATTTCTCGCGGTACTACGTGCTGACGTCCGAAATCGCCTCGACGAACCCTGACACGGCCCGCTTTGTCGTCCGCCTCGTGCTCACCCACGGCAAGATCGACGTGGTCGAGTTCGAGGAGACCTTGACGCTCGTTCGCGATACGACGAGCAAGCTGTTCCTGATCGACCAGGCCACCAGCAGCTCACAACGAGCGCTGGACAAGGGCGCCGACGTGGTGTCGGTTGACGTCACCGCGGACACGATCAAGGTCACCTTTGACAGCGATCTCGATCCGGGCACGATCAGCGACGGCGTCGTCCTCCTCGACTCCAAGGGCAAGCCCGTCGAGGCGACGCCGACCTACGCGACTCGTGTGGTCACGTTCAGCGGCGTCAACCTGAAGCCGGGTGCGCAGTACAAGCTCGTCGTCCTGCCGTCGGTGCGCGACGTGAACGCACACAACATCGCCGGTGAGTACGACCTGGTCTTGGTCGGTCCGGCGCCCAAGAAAGCCACGGACCACCGGCAGTCGGTCGCTCCCAGCCCGACGCCGACGCCCGCCGGCTAGAGCAGCAACGCCGGCTCGTCGCGACGATCCTGGGTTTTCGCGCGCGAGACAGCGCCTTTGTCGCGACCATCCGTGGGTTTCGCCCGGCCGGCTAGAGCAGCTTCAGGGCTCGAGCGGCGCGGCACAGCGCCGTCACCGAACCGGAGTGGACGATCTGGCCCTCGAGCGCCGCCTCGAGCGCTTCCGCCAGTGGGATTCGGATCAATTCCATGCCCTGCTCCCACGGCTCCGGATGGCGCGTCGATTCGGTCAAGTCTTCGGCCAGAAACAGATGCGCCCAACCGGTCAAAAAGGCCGCGCCGTGGACGCTGCCGAGCGACGTGTATCGCTGAGCGACAAGGCCTGTCTCCTCCGCCAGCTCTCGCCTCGCGCATTCGAGTGGTGCTTCGCCGCCGGCAAAGGTTCCCGCCGGGACTTCCCACGAGGACATGTCCCAGGAGTGACGCCACTGGCGGACCAGCATCGTGTCGCCGTTTTCGAAATGTGGGACCACGAACGCCGAATCCGGATTTTCGACCGTCGAGTACAGAACCTCGGTCCCATCCGGAAACCTGACCAGATCGCCGCGCAGGTGCAGCGGACGCGACGTTCCCCGCACCTCTGTCTCGACGACCGAAAACGGCCTGCCGGTCTCCGGATTCGACAGCCTGCCTATTTCGCCACCATCGACGCGACAGCCGCCGCCGCCGCGGCCACGTGACGCGGATCAGGTCCGTAATCGAACGGCGATTCCGCAGCCGCAAATTTCTTCGCGTCGTCGATCAGCTGCGGATGGTCCTCGATGAAGCGCGTGCTGAGACTTCCGGCTCGGAAATCCGGGTTCTCGAGAATGGCTCGGTGGTAAGCGATCGTCGTCGCCGGGCCGACGACCACGAACTCGCGCAGCGCCCGGCTGGCACGCGCGATCGCCTCGGCGCGATCCGCTCCGTGCACGATGAGCTTCGCGACGAGCGAGTCATAGTTGGGGGGCACATCCGAACCCGGACCGAATCCGGAGTCGACCCGCACACCAGGTCCCGCCGGCGCCACCCAGCGACTGATGCGCTTTGGATTGGGGATGAACTTGCGGAGCGGATCCTCGGCGTTGATCCGCATCTCGATTGCGTGGCCATTCCACGTCATGTCGCTCTGAGTGAAGCTCAGCTCGAGACCGGACGCGACACGGATCTGTTCTTTGACCAGGTCGATGCCGGTCTCGGTTTCGGTGATCGGATGCTCCACCTGCAGCCGGGCATTCACCTCGAGGAAGTAAAACTCGCCGTCGCTGAAGATGAACTCGACGGTGCCGGCGTTCACGTAGCCCGCCGCGACTGCGGCGCGAATTGCCGCGTCGCCCATCGCTGCTCGAATCTCCGAAGTTATTGCGGGTGACGGCGTCTCCTCCATGATCTTTTGGTGCCGGCGCTGAATCGAGCACTCGCGCTCACCGAGGTGCACGGCATTCCCATGGCTGTCCGCGATCACCTGGATCTCGATGTGTCGCGGCTTGCGGACGAAACGCTCGATGTAAACGGTCGGGTCACCAAAGGCCGATCTGGCCGCTTGAGCCGAGCGCTCGATCGCGGGGCCCAGCTCCTTTTCGGTTTCGACGACCTGCATGCCAATGCCGCCACCGCCGCCTGAGGGCTTGATCATCACTGGAAAGCCGATGCCCCGCGCGGCCTCCGCGGCCGACGAGGGATCGACTGCACCGCTGCCCGGAGTGACGGGCACTCCGTTTGCGACCGCGAGCTGCCTGGCCGCCAGCTTCGAGCCAAGCGCTCGCATCGCCGAAGCCGGAGGTCCGATGAATTTGATTCCAGCCGCCTCACACGCCTCAGGAAATGCAGGTTTCTCAGAGAGGAAGCCGTAGCCGGGATGGATCGCTTCGGCGCCGCAGTCATGCGCTACTTTCACGATTCTGTCGAGCTGGAGGTATGAGTCACTGGGCGCTGCGCCTCCGATGTGGTGGGCTTCGTCGGCGTAGCGCACGTGGATTGCACTCCGGTCGGCATCTGAGTAGACCGCTGCGGTCGCAATCCCGAGCTCACGACACGCACGCATCACTCGGATCGCAATCTCGCCGCGGTTGGCGACGAGGATCTTGTCGAACAGTTTTTTCTTCACGCTATCGCGAGCAAAGGCTGGCTCGGCGTCACCACCTCACCTTCTTTTACGTAGACGGCGGTCACCTTCCCGGCGACCGTCGTGACGATGTCGTTCTGCATCTTCATCGCTTCGAGCACCGCGACGACGTCTCCGAGCTTCACAGTGTCACCGGGCTTGACAGGCACTTTGACGATCAAGCCTTGCATCGGCGCGACCACAGTGCCTTCACCCACTTTGGGCCTGGGCGGAGCGGCGTTCGTGGAGGCGGCGGCAGGGGCGGCGACGACGGACAACCCGCTGCCCACGACTCGAACTTTGAAGACTTCGCCTTCGACCTCCACGTCGAATTCAGCCGCGGCCGCCGCCGGCGCATCGGCCTCCACAGGATCCGGGGCCGGGGCGGGCTGGGGCGGCGCTGGCGGCGGAGCAGAGGAAGCCGAGGGAGCAGGCATGGGCCTTTCGCCGTCCTTTGAGGGGCGCTGAGGTCCCCTCATGTATTCGGGGGCGAGGCTCGGAAACATGAGGTGGATCAAAACCGTGTCGTCGGACGGATCGAAACCGAGCTTGCGCACCTGCTGGCGCGCGGGCTCGACCTGCGGTTCGAGCAGGTCCGCGGGCCGAATCGTGATCGGCTGCTCGCGACCCAGCACCAAGCGCCGCAGCTGCGCGTCGGCCGCCACGGGCGGACGGCCGTAAAGACCTTGCAGGTAATCCTTCAGCTCCTGCGTGACCGTCGCGTAGCGGTCCCCGCCGATCACGTTGTAGACCGCCTGAGTTGCGATCAACTGACGGACCGGTGCAACGAGTGGCGGGTAGCCGAGGTCTTTGCGAACCCGACCTACTTCTTCCATCACGTTTGAAAGCTGATCGGTGGCGTTCCGCTCGTGGAGCTGGTGGTAGATGTCTTCGACCATCAGGCCCGGCATTTGGTAGCGCAGGATGCTGGCGTCGACCCGGTCGGCAACCGGGCTCAGATGCTCTGCGTGCCGGCGGCGCAGCTCTTCGACGTCGTGCTGAACCTCCCACATGCGATTCAAGTCCAGGCCCGTGTCGTATTCACCGCCGTGCAGCGCGGCGACCACGCTTTCGGCGGCCGGTTGTGAAGCGCCCCAAGCCAGCGGTGAGATGGCGACATCCAGGACGTCGGCACCAGCTTCGACTGCGGCCATGTAAGCCATCGGCGCCATGCCGCTCGAGCAGTGTGAGTGCACGTCGATCGGAACCTTCGCGACCTGTTTCAAAGTGCTCACGAGCTCCCAGGTCGCTTGAGGGCTCAAGAGCCCTGACGTGTCTTTGATCACTATCTCGTGCGCGCCCATGTTGACCAGGCCCTTCGCCAGCGAACCCCAGAGCTCCAGGTTGTGAGCGGGCGAGATCGCGTAGCACAGCGCGCCCTGGACGCGAGTCTTCGCCTTGAGCGCGGCGTTGATCGAAGCCTCCATGTTCCGCAGATCGTTCAGCGGGTCGAAGATGCGAAAGATCTCGACCCCGTTCTTCGCCGCGTGCTTGATGAAGAGCTCCACGACGTCATCAGCGAAGTTGCGCTTGGAAACGAGATTTTGGCCACGGATGAGCGCTTGGAGCGGCGTGTTAGGAGTTGCTTTGTTGAGCTTGCGCAGATACTCCCACGGATCTTCGTGGAGCTGAAGCTGCGTTTCGAAGGTCGCTCCGCCAAACGCTTCCATGGCGGCGAACCCGATCTTGTCCATCTTCGCGGCGATCGGGACGATCTCGTCGGTGTCGAGGTATCCACCGAGCAGCGACTGCTGCGCGTCACGGAAGGTCGTGTCGACGAGCCGAATGCGCGCCTTCTTCTTTGCCACTGACTACGTCGCGAGAGCCGCGCGTCTCTCGGCGTGCGCAGCTTCGACCTTCGAATCCTGGAGACCGATGATTCGGGCGGCGAGCCACGCCGCATTCTTGGCGCCGGCCTCGCCGATGGCCACGGTCGCGACGGGAATGCCCGCGGGCATCTGCACGATCGAGTAGAGCGAATCGACGCCGCCCAGGTGCTGTGTCGGAACCGGCACACCGATCACCGGTAGATCGGTCCATGCGGCCACCACGCCGGGGAGATGGGCCGCCCCACCCGCTGCTGCGATCACAACTTTGAGACCGCGGCCGCGAGCAGCCGTCGCCCACTCCATCACGCCGCGCGGGTTGCGGTGCGCCGAGCAAACCGTCACTTCGTGCGTCAATCCCAGATCGCCGAGAACTTTGACGCACGACTCCATGAGCGGCAGATCGGACTTCGAGCCGAGGATGATCCCGACTTGCGGCGCCACTAAACGGCCTCCTGAGCAATGTCCGAACGGAAGAAAGCTCCTTCGAATCGTACCTGCCGCGCGCCGGCCAGGGCGACGTCCCGGGCTTGCTCGACCGACTCCCCCAAAGCCGCCGCCGTGACCACACGACCGCCGTCGGTGACAAGTCCGATGCCCGGTTCATAACGGGTCCCGGCGTGGAAGATCAGGACGCCTGGCGGCATTTCTGCCAGGCCGCTGATCCGCACACCGAGTTTCATGGCCGCGTCGTCCGGATAGTGACCGGATGCCACGACCACACCGACGCACGGCTTCGGACTCCAGCGGAGGTCGGGGTGAGCGGCAAGGCCGCCCTTGGCCGCTGCGAGCGCCAGGGCGACAAAGTCGCTCTCCAAACGGGGCAGCACGACCTGCGCCTCCGGATCGCCGAAACGCGCGTTGAACTCGAGGGTCTTGATCCCGTCTTCAGTCAGCATCAAGCCCGCGTAGAGGACGCCGCGGAATTCGTTGCCGGATGCGGCGAGTGCCTGCACCGCGGGCTTCATGACGCAGTCGACCACCTCTTTCAGCAACGCGTCATCGACGCCCTTCGGCGGCGAATATGCGCCCATACCGCCCGTGTTCGGACCGGTGTCGCCTTCCTGCGCCCGCTTGTAGTCGCGGGCGGGGGCGAGGGGGATGACGTCGATTCCGTCGGTGACAGCCAGCACCGACAGCTC
>DATLKH010000263.1:0-10279 GCA_035538475.1 Candidatus Dormiibacterota bacterium
GAGGTCGGACGCAAACTGGGCGAAAGCCGCCAGCTCGCGGTACTGCGCGAGATCGAGTCGCAGCTTGCCCGCCACCTGACGCATCGCTTTGGTCTGAGCGTCACCCCCTACACGCGACACCGAGATGCCGACGTTGAGTGCAGGCCGCTGGCCCGCGTTGAAGAGATCTGACTGCAGATAGATCTGCCCGTCAGTGATGGAGATGACGTTGGTCGGGATGTACGCGGACACGTCGTTCGCCTGCGTCTCGATCACCGGCAGCGCGGTCAACGAACCGCCGCGGTGCGCCTGGTTCATCTTCGCCGCGCGCTCGAGCAATCGCGAGTGCAGGTAGAAGACGTCGCCGGGATATGCCTCACGGCCGGGCGGGCGGCGCAGCGTGGCCGAGAGCTGTCGATAAGCCCAGGCCTGCTTGGTGAGATCGTCGTAGCAGCACAACGCCTCACGGCCGTCCTCCAGGAAGAACTCGCCCATCGCGCAACCGGCGTACGGAGCGATGTACTGAAGCGAGGCGGGATCCGCGGCCGAAGCGGCGACGATGATCGTGTAATCCATCGCCCCGTTTTCTTCCAGGGTCGCGGCGACGCGAGCGATCGACGCGGCGTTTTGACCGATCGCTACATAGATGCAGAAGAGGTTCTGTCCCTTCTGGTTGATGATCGTGTCGAGCAGCACGGTGGTCTTTCCCGTGAAGCGGTCGCCGATGATCAGCTCGCGCTGACCGCGACCGATGGGGATCATCGAATCGATCGCTTTGATGCCAGTTTGTACGGGGCTGTCCACTCGCTTGCGGGTAATCACTCCAGGGGCGATCCGCTCCAACGGCAACGTCTTGCTGGTCTTGATCGGGCCTTTGCCGTCCAGCGGAACCCCGAGCGGGTTGACGATTCGGCCCAGCAGCTCGTCGCCCACGGGCACCTGGAGCAGGCGACCGGTGGTCTTGACCTCATCGCCCTCGTGCAAGTGGCCGAACTCACCGAGGATGACCGATCGCACCTGGTCCTCTTCGAGGTTCAGCGCCAGGCCGAATGTCTCCTCCGGAAACTCGAGCAGCTCGCCCGCCATCGCATTCTGCAATCCGTAGATCTGCGCGATGCCGTCACCGACGGCCACGATGCGGCCGACATCAGCCGAGACCAGGCTCGCTTCGAAGTCTTTGAGCCGCTCCTTGATTACGTCCGATATCTCTTTCGTGCTGATTCCCACTCGCGATATTTCTCCTAACTCGTGACCAGACGCTGGCGCAGCTGCGCCAGGCGCGACGCGATGCTGGCGTCGATCAGGTGATCACCGAACTGAAGCCTCAATCCACCGAGGATTCGCGGATCGACGACGACGCTCAAGCGCACGTCCTTGTTGAGGCGCTGTGACAGCTCACGGCGGATCTGCTCGCGATCCTCGGCCGTGATCTCGACCGCGGTCGTGGCCGTGGCCCGCACGCGACCTGATGCCTCGTCGTCGAGCCGCTGAAACTCTTCTTCAATCGCCGGCGCTTCTTTCACGCGACCCGACTCGACGAGGAGACGCGCCAGGTTGGTCCCCTCTTTGTCGAGCACTTGCGTCTCGGCGATCAGCTGCTCTCGCCGCTCGGTGGCGATCGTGGGGTTGCTCAGAACCGCAGCCACATCACGATCGGCAAAGAGCTCGCGAATCCGAGCGAGCCTTCGAGCCCACAGCTCGACGTCGCCGTCCTGCTGGGCGAGCTCGAACACCGCTTTCGCGTAGCGTCTAGCCGCGGCCGTCGCCACTGCCAACCTCCTGGATGGCGCGTTCGATCAACTGGCGGTGCTTGGGATCATCGAGCGTCTCGCCCAACACCTTCTCGGTCGCAGTCACTACAAGGTCGGCAACCTCTGAGCGAACGCTTCGTATCGCCTGGTCGCGCTCAGCTTCGATCTGCTTGCGCGCCCTGTCGACCGTGCGCTTCGCCTCGTCGTCTGCCTTCTGCTTCAGCTCCTCGCGAAGCTGTTCAGCAGACTTGGCGGCTGCATCGACGACGCTCTGCGCCGACCTGCGAGCCTCGTTCAGCTTTGCCTCCGCCTCCTGCAACTTGGCTTCGGCGCTCGACCGTGCCTCCTCAGCATCTTTCAACTGCTGAGTGATCAGACGCTGACGGGCTTCAGCAACTTCGACGAGCCGCGGGTAGATCCACCGTGATAGAGCCCACAGCATCAGAAGGAACGTGATCAGCTCGATGATCACCGTCCCGTCTATGGTGACTACGCCGACCGTTGCGAGGTATGGCACTAATGAACCTGCGACAGAAGGACGAATCCCAATCCGAACGTTACGAAGTACATGCCCTCGACGAGACCGATGACCGCAAAGAGCCACGGAATCATGCGGCCCTGAGCCTCGGGCTGGCGCGAGATGCCGCCGAGAAAGGCATTGCCTGCCACCGAGTCACCAATGCATGCGCCAATCGCCGCTCCACCAAGCGCAATGCCGAATCCAAGGAGAGCCGCGGCCAACCCAATCCCGTGGTCTGTCACTTATCTACCTCCTAGTGTTGTTCATGCTCGAGGCCCTCACGAGCCGCGGAGAAATAAACGATCGTCAGCAACATGAAGATGAAAGCCTGGATGAAGCCGATGAATAGAACGTCAAACGCTTTCCATACCGCGAGTAACACACTGCCGATAATCGTGCCAGGCACCGTCCCGACCGCCGGCAGTGAAAGATTCGCAAAACCAACAATCAGACCGATGATGGCGGCCCCTGCGAAGATGTTGCCGAACAGCCGAAACGCCAGGGTGACAGGTTTCGTCACCTCCTCGATGATGTTCAGCGGTATGAAAACCGCCCTCACCGGAGCCGGCAGCTCAAACGGTTTCGTGAAGCGCCTCAAGAATCCGCCGAGGCCGAGAACCCGAATGCTGTACCACTCGACGACTACGATCACAATCACGGCCATCGCCAGCGTCTGGTTCAAGTCGGCATTAGCCCCGTGCACATCAGGCACGATTCCAAGTGGTAAGAATTCAATCCAGTTGGCAACAAGGATGTAGAGGAACAGGGTCATCGCCAGCGGAATAATGAAGAGTGCATCTTCTGAGACATTTGTCTTGATCAGCGACCTCAAAAGGTCGTAGCCCCACTCGACGATCGCCTGCACCTTCGTTGGTTGGCCAGGACGCAGCTGCGAGCGGATCCAAAAACCGACCGCCAGCGTCGCGACGACCGCGATGAAGGTCGAGATCAAGCTGTCGTAGTTGAAAGTGCAGATCGGGAATTGGAACCCGAAAAGATTGAGTGGCCCGCAGCCAAGGTTCACAGCCGGCTGCCCCACCGACTCCGCCAGAAAGATCATGCCCGCAGCCCGTGCCGCACGCCGACCACAAACATGGTTAGTTGCGCCAAGGCAAGTCCTGCTACAACGGTCCAAATCCACCAACCGCCCGCGCGAGCGATGATCAGCGCCAGCAAACTGAACGCTCCGATGCGCAGAACGCTGGTGGGCAGCATCGGGGCTCGCCGGTCGAGCAATTTCTGAATCACAAAACCATTCAAGGAGCCGATCACGAGCCCGACCGCAATGCCCGCGCCGCTGCCTCTAAAGCCAGAAACTGCTGTGAGCGAAAGGATCGCCAAAGCCAGGAACAGCGAGACCGCCAGAGTCTCCCTCTGAACAGTCGAGACCCTCACTTAGTCATGTCCTTTACTTTCATCCAGATCCCCGCCGCGCTCGCAGCGAGGCCCACAAAAAGTCCCACGAGAACGAAGAGCGGGGCGGTGTGCCACGTGCGGTCCAGCGCTACGCCGACCAGTAATGGAATGAGGACCGCTGCGGCCATGTAGACCCCAATCCCGGCCAGATCCGACCCAGTCGGTCCCGAACTCGGAGTGGGCGCCATGCCCCTCCGAATTCTACTGAGAACCGGGTTCGGCCAGCAGCCGGCGCAGCCACGGCGCCGGGATGCGCCAACCGCCGTGCTGGAGCAGGTCCGCGATCACCGTGGACACCATGACCAACGTGACGATGACCACCACCGCGAGGATCCGGCCGTGGCCGAAAAGCGTGAGCCCGAGCGCACCCAGCAAGGCACTCGCCGCGTAGAAGACATAACAGGTCTGGCGGGGATCCAGGCCGTACGACTGCAAGCGGTGATGTAGGTGCATCAAATCCGGCGCGGCTACAGACGTCTTCTTGCGGCGGCGCCGCACGATCGACCAGGCCGTGTCGGCGATCGGAACCGCCAGCGCCAGAACCGGCGCGGCCAGCGCGAAGGCAACCGCAACCTTGGCGATGCCAAGGATCGAGATCATTCCCAGCGCAATGCCCAGAAAGTGCGCCCCTGAATCCCCCATGAAGATTCGGGCCGGATGGAAGTTGAAGACCAGGAAACCGGCGCAGCATCCCGCGAGCGCACCGCTCAGCTGAACCACGTTGAGGTCCGCCAGCTCGCCCGCAGCGAGCATGAGGATGATCGCCACGATGAAGATCACTCCTGCCGCAAGCCCGTCGGCGCCGTCGAGGAAGTTCACGGTGTTCTGCATGCCGAGGAGCCAGAAAACGCTCACAGGGATCACGAGCAGCCCCAGCTGGACGATGTGGTGGCCGGGCAGGCTGAAGAAGGTGATCTTCACGCTGAAGACGGCGACCGCGAGGAGCGCGAGAAAGATTTGAATCGCGAGCTTGACCCAAGGATTCATCGGCCACCGGTCATCGATCGCGAGCAAAGCCATCGCCAAGCCGGAAACCACGAGCACGCCCAGCGTCTGGCTCTCATGCGGCAGGAACACGATCAGCGCGACGGCGAAACCGATGTACATGGCGAGCCCGCCGAGCACGGGAGTCGGGCTCGCGTGGGCGTGGCGTCCACCCGGCTCGGCGATCCATCCAAAGCGGCGGGAAAGAACAATCGCAAACGGCACCACCAGGGCACAGACCAAGAAGGCGAGGGCGAACGGCCACAGACCAGGCAGCAAGTGCTCGCGCAGGCTCTGCAGCGAGGGGGCGCTGATGAAGTCGTTCACCGGAGCACCGTTACCGGATCGTCGCGACTATCCGAGAGCGGGTCTCGGGAAAGTTCCGTTTTTGCTCGGTTAGTCGCGACTATCCGAGAGCAGGGCACCTCAGTCGAACGCGTAAGGGATCGGGAATTTGCGGCAGAGCTCGAGCGCGCGCTCCTGAACCGCATCCAGAGTCGCCGGATCGTCAATCCGCTCGATCAAATCGGCCAGGCAGTCGGCGATCACGACCATCTGCGGCTCGCGCATACCGCGGGTGGTGACGAGGGGCGTGCCGACGCGAACACCACTCGGATTGAAGCGCGACGCCTCGTCGAATGGAACCGCATTCCGGTTCAGCGTGATGCCGAACTTCTCGGCCGTGTCCTGCACCTCTTTGCCGGTGCGTTTGTGCGGGCGCAGGTCGATGAGCATCAGGTGGTTGTCAGTGCCGCCACTGACGAGGCGCACGCCCCGCTCCGTCAATCGCGTGGCCAGCGCCTTGGCATTGGCCACCACCTGCTTGGCATAGACCTTGAATTCGGGCTTCAAGGCCTCACCAAAGCACACCGCCTTGGCCGCGATCGCGTGCATCAGCGGCCCACCCTGCGTGCCCGGGAAGACGGCCGAGTCGATCGCCTTCTGCCAATCGTTGGTGCACAGGACGATCGCGCCCCACGCCCCACGCAGCGTCTTCTGCGTCGTGGTGGTGGTGATCTGCGCGTGCGGGATCGGGGACGGGTAGACGCCTCCGGCGACCAGGCCGGCGACGTGCGCCATGTCGACGAACAGGACGGCGTCGACCGAATCGGCGATCCGGCGCATGCGCTCCCAATCGACGATCCGCGAGTAAGCCGAAAAGCCCGCGATGAGCATCTTCGGCCGCACCTCGTCGGCAAGCTTCTGCACTTCGTCGTAGTCGATCCGCTCGGTGTCGCGGCTGACACCGTACGAGTGGATCTCATATAGCTTTCCGCTGAAGTTCGCGGGGCTGCCGTGCGTGAGATGCCCGCCTGCATCGAGTGCCATTCCCATCACTTTGTCGCCGGGCTTGCACACCGCCATGTAGACCGCCGCGTTGGCCTGCGATCCCGCGTGCGGCTGGACGTTGACGTGTTCAGCACCGAAGAGCTTCTTGGCCCGGTCGATCGCGAGCTGCTCGATCTTGTCCATGACCTCGCCTGTCCCGCCGTAATAGCGGCGACCCGGGTAACCCTCGGCGTACTTGTTGGTCAGCAGCGTGCCCAGCGCTTCGAGGATGGACGGGCTGGTCAGGTTTTCGGACGCGATCAGCTCAAGCGTTTCCGACTGGCGCTTGAACTCGTGGCGAATCAGCTCGGCGATATCCGGATCAGTGCGATCCAGGGCCCGGAACGACATCGTGGTGATGTTGGTCGTCACCCCCTGATGCTATTCCTTGCTATCCCGTGCGCGGCGGCGGCGGACCGATCAGCTCGGAGGTCGGGATGGCTCCTTCTCGCAGCACGTGCGGATCTGGACCGGTGAGGTCGACCACTGTCGAGGCGGTTCCTCCAGGGGCAGCTCCGCCGTCGAGGACCGCCATCACGCCATTCAACGCGCCCGCTTCTTCAGCGGTCATCGCCGGCTCCTGGCCGTGCAGGTTCGCGCTGGTCGTCATCAGCGGCCCTGCGTGACGAAGGAGACCCAGCGCAACTTTGTGCTTCGGAATGCGGACGCCGAGCGTGCCGCCACCTACCGCGTGAAGGATCAACGTGAGCGGCCCCGGCCACCACTTTCGCATCATCGCCTCGGCGCGCGAATCCACGTGCACATAGCCCTCGAGCTGCGATTCGGCCGCGACCATGAGGATCAGCGGCATGCCGACCGGACGACCCTTGATCGTGTAGATGCGCCTCCGTGCGACCTCGTCATCGGCGCTCGCCCCGAGTCCGTAAACGGTGTCCGTCGGAAATGCGATCACAGCACCGCCACGAAGCAGCTGAGCTGCCCGCAGAAATCCGCTTGCGGTCGGTTTCATCAATAGGGGTCCCCGCGAGCTCACGCCGACGGCTCTGAGCTCGTGGGAATAAAGGACCACGCTTCGAGAACGCGTTCGTGGCCGGCCAGATCGCGATGAAGCTTATGGCCCGCAAACTTCGACTCCGCGGCTTGGGTGACCGCAGACGTGATCGCGGGATCAAGCTCTGCGAGCACGCGACCACCGGGCCGCAAGCGGGACGGCGCTTCATCGAGCAAGCGGTTCACGAGCGCCGCTCCACCTTCATCCGCGTACAACGCACCGGCCGGCTGAGAGGTGACTTCCGCCGGCAGCTTCGAGCCTGCAGCAACGTACGGCAGGTTCGCACAGATGAGGTCGAACTCGCCGGTCAGTGGCTGCATCAAATCACCCCGGACGAGATGGACGAGATCGGTGACGTGGTGCTTCGCCACATTGCGCGCCGCCACCTCGAGGGCTTCCGCACTGAGGTCCGACGCCCATACGTCGGTCTTGCGCGCGTAGTGCGCGATTGCAACTGCGATGCATCCACTGCCGGTGCCGACATCCGCGACGCGAAGCGGACGGTGCCATTCGCGCGCCAGCTCGACCGCGCGCTGAACCAGAATTTCGGTGTCCGGATTCGGCACCAGCACCGCTGGCGTGACATCGAAGTCGAGGCCCATGAACTCTTTATGCCCGGTGAGGTAGGCGACCGGCTCGCCTTTCGCCCTGCGCGCAATCAGCCCGCGATAACCGGCCAGCTCAGGTTCTGAGAGTGGACGATCGAATTTCAGATACAGGTCGAGTCGGCGCAGATCGAGCACCGACGCAAGCAGGAGCTCCGCATCGAGCCGCGGGGAGTCGGAATTGTGTTTTTGGAGGTAGTCGGCGGAAAGCTTCAGAACCTCAACGATCGTCACGGGCGACATGCCGGATCGTCGCGACGATCCGTGATTTTCGTCAATTGGTGGACGGGCCGTTCGGTCCACCACCGTTGAGCTTTGACGCTCGCTCCGCGGCTGCAAGCGCCGTGACGAGCTCGTCCAGCTCACCGTTCATCACGCGGTCGAGCTTGTGCAGCGTGAGATTGATCCGGTGGTCTGTGACCCGGTTTTCCTTGAAGTTGTACGTCCGGATCTTTTCCGAGCGGTTGCCGGACCGGACCATGTCGCGCCGCTGCGCGCCGATTGCCGCCTGCTGCTCGGCAAGCTTGATCTCGTAGAGCCGCGCGCGTAGTACGCGCATCGCTTTCTCCTTGTTCTGGAGCTGCGACTTCTCATCCTGAATGCTGACCACGAGACCTGTCGGCAGGTGGGTGATCCGGATCGCGGAGTAGGTCGTGTTCACGCTCTGCCCTCCAGGACCGGTGGACGTCGACGCCACGATCTTCAGGTCCTCTGGCTTCAGCTCGACCTCGACAGGATCGGCTTCTGGCATCACCGCGACGGTTGCGGCGGAGGTGTGAATGCGGCCCTGTGCTTCGGTCTTGGGCACCCGCTGGACGCGATGCACCCCGCCTTCGTACTTCAGCTGCGAGTACGCGCCGTGACCATGGACCTCGAACTCGATCTTGTCGAATCCGCCCATCCCCGTCGGCGATGAATCCACGACCTCGATCTTCCAGCCCTTCTTCTCGGACCAGCGCGTGTACATGCGGAAGAGGTCAGCCGCGAAAAGCGCCGCCTCCTCCCCACCTTCTGCGCCCTGGATCTCCACGACCACGTCACGGTCGTCGTTGGGATCTTTCGGCAGGAGCAGCACTTTGAGCTTCTCATCGAGCTCTGCGACCTGGGCCGTGGCCCGCCGTTCTTCGCCACGGAGATACTCCTGCATCTCCGCGTCTTTTTCGTGGCGCAAGAGCTCGCGCGCCGATTCGAGATCCTGTCGCGCGCGCTTGTATGCGTTGTACGTCTCAACGGTTTCGCGCAGCGATCGCTGCTCGCGAGCGAGGCGCGTCAGCTTCTCGTGATCAGTGATGACGTCAGGACGCGACATCTCCGTCTCGATCTCTTGATGACGGCGGGCGATCGCTTCGAGACGATCAATCACTCCCTTGCTCCCGCGTCGCCCGCCTTTGCCGGGCGACCGCAACGACGCGGCGAGTCAGTCGATGACGCGAGTATTTGGGGGGTTCCCCACAAGGGGAGGCTGCCCCCCTTGTGCCCTTCTCGATCGATCATGCCGCCGCTCCGGCGCTCTCCTCCTCACCTTCGCGAGCGCCGTTGAAAGCGCAGATCGCGACTTCGAGCATGTCGTCAGAAGGCTCGCGCGTCGTGAATTTCTGCGTGCCGAGCACGGGAAGAAGGGCCACGCGGACGATCGTGTTGTAGCGATGCCGGGCCATGAACCGGATCAGCTCGAAGCCCACGCCCGCAATCACCGGGATGGCCAGGACTCGCGACATCACGAGCCAGAAAACGTTGGGGTGAAACACCGCGACGATGCTGAATATGACCACGCTCACGACCAGCACGACGAGCAAGAAGCCCGTGCCGCACCGCGGATGGAGAGTGCTGGCCCGCCGAACCGAAGGCACGTCGAGCGTCCAGCCCGATTCGAAGGCGTTGATCGTCTTGTGCTCCGCGCCGTGGTACATGAATACGCGCCGCACATCAGGCAACAGGCCAATGACGATCAGATAACCGAGGACCAGGCCGACCCGGATCAAGCCTTCCACCAGCACGAACAGGAAGCTTCCGCTCCGGTGCACGGCCGCACCCGCGAGCAACAGCGGAAGTGCGATGAAGATGACCAGCGCGAAAACGCCGGCCATGGCCACCGATCCGGTGACCTCCTTCTTGCCGATCTGCAAGTTCTGCGCGCCGGCGTTCATGTTGGCCGACCAGATCAGCGACTTCATCCCGAGGTGCAGCTGCTCACCGATCAGCGCGATGCCGCGCGCGAAGGGCAGTTTCCAGATCGGGTTCGTGTAGATGGGCGCTTTCAGCTCACCCCGCTGGACCACGATTTCCTTCTTGTGCGTGACCGGGTCGAGCGTCGGCAGGCGAACCGCGACCGCGTAATGACGCTTGCCGCGCATCATCACGCCTTCGATGACGGCTTGGCCGCCGTAGAAGAAAGGCTCGGCCTTCTTTCCTACAGGCGACCCTACGCCGGAGGCGTTGGGCTGCCCCAGAGCGGATGTCTCCGGGACGGCCATCTACGAGCGGGCTCTGGCCGCTCGCTCAGCCCGCTTCCGGAACCGCTCGACCTGTCCGCCCGTGTCCACGATCCTTTGCGTGCCCGTGAAGTACGGGTGGCAGACGGAGCAGATCTCGGTCTTCAGCTCCTTGCGCGTCGACCCGGTCGTGAACGTGTTTCCGCAGGCACAAGTGACCAGAGCGTCTTCGTAAAACGTGGGGTGTATCT
>DATLKH010000264.1:0-1572 GCA_035538475.1 Candidatus Dormiibacterota bacterium
CGCGACGCTCGATCCCAAGCACCGATTGCGCTTCGTCGATCGTGCCCATGACTCCGTCACGGTGCAGGCCGACGTGATGCGACTCGACATCATCATCAGCAACCTGATCGATAACGCCATCAAGTACTCGCCGGAAGGAGGCGACGTGTCGGTGGAGCTTTCGATCGCCGGTGGGCTGGCGCTGGTCAGCGTGCGCGACGTTGGCATTGGCATCGCGCCGGAAGACATGGATCGGCTCTTTATCCGGTTCAACCGCATCGCCCCGGACGCCGACGTCCCGGGGACGGGATTGGGCCTTTACCTTGCTCGAGAGCTCGCCCGCCTGCACGGCGGCGACCTGGTGGCGGTGTCCAAACTCGGTGAAGGCAGCGAATTCACGCTGAGTCTGCCGCTTGAGTCCCGTAAGAAGTAGCGGCAGTCCGCGCTTGCCTGGGATCGCTGAGGGCACCCCAGCCCAAGAGCTCGTGCCAAGCCAGCTCTCGCTGGAGGGGCTCAAAGAGGCCGCAGCCGGATGCGAGGCGTGCGACCTGCACAAGACCGGGACGCAGACGGTCTTTGGTGATGGTGCGGTTCACGCGCGGGTCATGTTTGTCGGTGAGCAGCCCGGTGACCGCGAAGACATCGAGGGCAAACCATTTGTCGGCCCCGCCGGGCGGTTGCTGGATGAGGCCTTAGTCGAGGCGCGCATCGACCGAAGCCGCGTCTATATCACCAATGCCGTCAAACATTTCAAATGGAAGCCGCAGGGGAAACGGCGCCTGCACCAGAAGCCGAACGCGGCTGAGATCAGCGCCTGCCGACCCTGGCTCGATGCCGAGATCGCGCTCATCAAACCCGGCATGCTGGTGCTGCTGGGGGCGACCGCCGCACAGGCGCTGCTCGGCCGCGATTTTCGTGTCAGCCTGCAGCGCGGTCAGTTCATCGAGCGTCTCGGCCTGCCGCTGATGATGGCGACGGTGCATCCGTCGTCTATCCTGCGAGCTCCGGACGACGAGACGCGCGAGATCGAGCGCGAGGCCTTCGTGCGCGACCTCAAACGAGTGGCCCAGCGTCTGAAGGCGTGATGCCTTAGCGGAGTCCCTGACCGGGCTATCGCCAGAGCATGCGCCACAACCCGGCTCGTCCGAGCGCCCGTCCGACGATCTTATTGCGCGCCCGTCGGGCGATGCGACGGGGGTTCCCCGACGCCAGGGTCGAGACGTCATTGGCGAGGCGCGCTGCCGCATAGAGCTGCGAGACGAAGCCACGACGTCTCACGTCCGACAGCGCACCGCAGATCGACTGGCACTCACGTGAAGACTTCGCTGATCAGTCCGAGCGCATCGCGTTCGAGCTCGCCATGCTCCGGTTCGTGGGCTTCGATCACGTTCAGCAGCTGTTGAGCCTGGCCCGGCTGGCGCAAGCCCATGACGAGGCCCAGCGACAGCCAGTAGTCGGCCGTTTCCAGCAGGTTGGCATGCGTATCCTCCGGCGTTTCGTTCAGGACTTCGCTCATCGAGCCGATCAGGGCGTGGCCGTAGCGTGACCACTGGTCGTCGACAGAAGCTTTCACGTAAACAGGGTAAACTGGCT
>DATLKH010000265.1:0-1586 GCA_035538475.1 Candidatus Dormiibacterota bacterium
ATGAAGCACGAGAGCAGCGCCACCGGCACCAGGAGCAACAGCGCTGTCGAGGTGAGAGGCACCCGCAGCACGATCGCAAACAACACCATCGGCAGCACCTGCACGATCGCGACGAGCGTCTCGCCGATGATCTTGCCGAAGACGATCGTGTATCTGGAGACGGGCGACACGAAGATCTCCTGGGCGAAATCGTTCTGCCTGTCGTCCATCAGCGAAGTAAGGCCCTGCGCGGTGGACTGGAAAAGCGTCATGCCGAGAAAGCCGGTGAAGGCGAAGCCGATGAAGTTGAAGCCCACCGCCCGACCGAGGTTCAGCTGGAGCGTGCCGCCGAGCAAGACGATCATCGCGAACGGGAAGGCGACCGCCGCGGCCAGCCGTCCAGGGTCGCGAAAGAACTTCAGCAGGTCGCGACCGGCCAGCGCCATCACGACGTTCAGCTCACGCATCGTCACCCGCCAGGATGCGGAGGTAGGCGTCTTCGAGCGTAGGCGATTCCGTCCGCAGCAGTGTCAGCGGCTCGTCGATTCCGCGCACGACCTCGTAAGCGCTGTGTCCATCGAGCTGGACGACGAAATGCTCGTCCTCTTTGAAGTCGACGTTCATCTTGTGAAGGTCGCGGCGCAGCGCGGCGCGATCTGTCGCGTCCAAATGGAGCCGCTCGTGCACGAGCTGCGCCTTTACTTCGCGGGGCGAACCCAGCGCGACGACGCGGCCATGGTCGAGGATGCAGATCCGGTCGGCGTCCTCGGCTTCGATCAGCTGGTGGGTGGTGAGGCAGATCGTGAGGCCGTGCTGCTTCCGCAGGGCGCCGATGTACTGCCACAGGTTGCGCCGGCTCGCGACGTCGAGCCCGCTCGTCGGCTCGTCGAGGAAGAGGACCCGAGGTTTGTGCATCAAGCCGCGGATGATCTCCAGCTTGCGGCGCATGCCACCGGACAGCTTCTTCACGGGCTTGAGATCTCGCCGCCGATGCAGAGCACGTCGGCCATCTCCGCAACCTGACGCCGATATGCGCTCGGCATCAGACTGAACATCGGCCGGTAGGGGTACAGGCCGTACAGCACGCAGTGGAAGCGGACGTTCTCCTCGCCCGTGAGGTTCATGTCCAGGGACGGGTTCTGAAAGATGATGCCGACCTCTTTGCGGACCGCGGCAGGCTCTCGCACGATGTCGTGGCCGGCGATCGTGACGCTGCCCGAGGTCGGTGAAAGGGTCGTCGTCAGGATCGAGATCGTGGTCGTCTTGCCGGCGCCGTTCGGGCCGAGCAGGGCGAAGAACTCACCAGGCTCGACGCTGAAGCTGACACCGTCGACGGCGTTGACTGATGCCCTGCGGTATCTCTTGACGAGGTCGCGGACCTCGATCGCTGGCTTAGGCCGCTGTCTTTCGGATTTGATACAGCGATGCTATGACGCCGGTGCACTCGTCCTCGACATATTCCAGTCCGCCCGCCTCAGCGATTTGCCTTGCTTCTTGCGAGCGGATGTCGAGCTGCAGCCACAACGCCTTGGCTCCAACTTCCACGGCCTGGCGGGCGATTTCAGGCGCGTCCTGTGCGGGCCGGAAGACGTCGACGAGGTCGATCT
>DATLKH010000266.1:0-20075 GCA_035538475.1 Candidatus Dormiibacterota bacterium
GCGTACATCGGAGGTCATCTGACGTTTGCGATCGGCAGCGCGGTCAACCACAACGCATTCTTCGAAGGACCCTCTGAATTCGTCCGGGTCGGAACTCGAAATGACTTTCCCGAAGGCGAGATGCGGTGCGTGATGGCCAACGACTTGCCCGTGGTCGTGGTTCGCCGAATGGGCCTGCTCCACGCGATCGGCGCCGTGTGCTCGCACGCTGGAGGGCCGCTCCACGAAGGCAAGCTCGACGGCGATGTGGTCACGTGCCCATGGCACGGATCACGCTTCCGCTTTGCCGACGGGCGCGTGATCGGCGGACCTTCCACCTTCGATCAGCCTGCGGTGCTGGTTCGGGAGCGCGGCGGGATCGTCGAGGTCAAGCTGGCGCACCCGCTGCGCTAACCGGCGACAGCCTCCGCGGAGTTGTTCTCGGATTCGACGATTCGTACCTTCACCAAGCGCGCCGGCTTCAGGTGCGGCTCGAGGCGCTGAAACGCCACCTGCGCGATGTTTTCCGCTGTGGGGATGATGCCCCGCAGAAACTCGACGTCGCGGTTGAGGTGCCGGTGGTCGACCTCCTCGACGAAGTGACGGCGCAGCACACTGTCGACGTGACGAAGGTTCACGACCATTCCCGTATCCGGATCCAGCGGGCCGCCGACCGTGACCTCGATCACGTAGTTGTGCCCATGGTCTGTGACGCAGGCGCCAAAAACCTCGCGATTCTTTTCGTCCGGCCAGTCGTCGCGGCAAAGGATGTGGGCGGCCGCGAAAGTGGCGCGCCGTGTGATCTGAACTGACGGGCTCATGGGTCCATTCGCAAGTTAGCACCGGTGAGCGGTGCGGATTCGGAGGTGGCGAGCCAGACGGCGACGCGCGCCACATCCGTTGGTTTGAGGCGCCGGCCGGCAACGCCGGCGATGCGGAGCATCCTCGTGTCGACCGCACCCGGGCTGATCGCATTGACGCGAATCCCGTGCTCGCGACCTTCAACGGATAAGACTTCGGTCAGTCCGGCCAGTCCTGATTTGGCGGCCACATACGCCGACATCCCGGGAAACTTCTCCGCGCCCGCGACCCCGGACAGGCTCGATACGAACACGATGGCGCCGCCACGCTTGCGCATCCGCTTGAAGGCTTCACGGCTGCAAAGAAATGCGCCGCGCAAGCCCGCTCCCAGCTGCCGATCCCAATCGTCCGCGGTCATCCGCGTCAGCGGTCGTTTGATCAACACCGCGGCGCAGTGGATCAGCGCATCGATCGAATTGAATCGCTTGAAAGCCTGGAGCACGTCTTCTTCCTTCGATACGTCACAGCCTTCGCGACGGCTCAGCGAGACGACGTCCCATTGCTGAGAGCGCAGCTGGCGCACGACCTCGCGGCCGATGCCACCAGATCCCCCGGTCACGACGGCGGTGGTCATCGCGCCGCCTGGCGGAGCGCGGATTCGTAACGATCGAGGGCCGGCTCCAAGCCCAGCCGGCGCTTCGCGCTGGCGCGCACGGCAGCCCGGTCCAGCATCAAGCAGCGATTGATCGCATCGGTCAGCGAGCCGATATCGTCTGGTTCGGCCAGCGCTCCGCTTACACCGTCTTCCACCACCTCCGGGAGCGCGCCCCGCCGGTAGGCGGCGACCGGACAGCCGGCCATCTGCGCCTCCGCGGCCACCATGCCGAACGGCTCCTCCCAGCGCACTGCGCAGACCGTGACCGCGGCCCGCTCCATCAATTCGCGCAGGCGAGCTCGCCGCACAGGACCGACGTAGTCCGCCTGAGCGAGGTCGAGCTCATAGTCAGGATCGTACTGGGCACCCGCGACCTGCACCCGCAGGCCGGCCGCATGCACAGCAGTGAGAGCGTGCTCGATGCCCTTTTCCGGCGAGATGCGCCCGGCGATCAGGGCGCTCCGCTCGACCAGCGTGGCGACATCGTGCCCCTCGACGACGCCATTCGGCAGCAGGGTCTCGACGTTGACGCCGGCCTGACGCCAGCCGGCGCGGCACGAGGATGAGACGGTCGCGAGTCGCGATGACTCGACCCTCGAGACCGCTTCGACCACCGCCGGGATCAGCGGCGGAAGGTGCAGCGTGTGGAGGATGGGAAGTCCGCGGCCGCGGTCGAAAGCGGGTGCATCAAAGGCGTGCTGGCTGATCACGTCGAAGTCCCCGGCCCTGATCGCTTCGAACATCTGGGTGATTGCACGCGCGACACCCGGCGCAGGTGGTGGTGTTCGACCGCCGGGCATGACCAGGGCGGCAGCCGCGTCAGCCGGCGCTGGAACAGTGAACATTTCAACGCCCGGCGCTTCAGAGCCGTCGGCGCAGAAAAGCGTCACCGAATGCTTGCGCTGCGCGAGCCCGATCGCGAGGTCGCAAACAAAGGCCTGAGCTCCGCCTAATTGCGCAGGACGAAGCGGCGTGACCGGTGAGGCGACGATCGCGATGTTCACTACTGTGATCTTCGTTGGACTACGCCACCGCCGTCGGCCAAGCACCACCTGGGTGGCGGCATTTCACGCCGTCGGACATCGGGCGCCTGCCGAATGCGGTGCTGCGTCGGGAGCTGGCTCGCGTCCCGCCGCAAGACCGCTCGCTCTTCGATCGCGGCGATCCCGATGCGACGGATCGCGTGCTGCGCGCTCTCTTCTGGACGCTCGTCTACCACCTCGAGCCGGAGCGCTGGGACGAGCTCGCTCGATGCGAACCGATACATCCGGAGCTGATCGCCGCCCTGCCGGATCACGTCGCGGTCTGCCTCGACGTCGGTGCGGGATCCGGCAGGCTCACTCAACACCTGACCGGTCGTGCCCAGCGCGTGATCGCAGTCGAGCCGTCGCTCGGGCTGGCTTCGATTCTGGCGAGGCGCATGCCCAGTGTCGTTGTGGTCTCCGGCTGGGCGGAAAGCCTTCCACTGCCGGACCACTGCGCGCAGCTCACGGCCGCTTGCGGAGCGTTCGGGCCCGACCTGGAGGTGATCACCGAGCTCGAGCGCGTCACGGCCGGCGGCGGCTGCATCGCGCTGATCAATCCGGAAGAACCCGACTGGTTCGAACGGCACGGCTGGACGCGCAAGTCGGTGCATCCGCTTCCGCCCACCGCGCATCCGCAGTGGCTGGACGAGTTCTTCGGCCCGTCGGATCCGCCGCGCGAGCTGTTGATGCGTCGAGTGCCAGGTCGTTACTGAGCTCATCTTCGGATCGTCGCGACGATCCGGGGGTATCTATCTCAGTTGGTGGTTATTGTGGCTTGAGCTCGATTGCGCATCTGCACATGGAACATCCTGCTCGGCCTGCGGCTGGCTGCCGTTCTCGATGCCGTCCGGTCGCTCGCCGACTTTCACCGCCTCGAACTCCTGGCGCTGCAAGAAGCTTCGATCCATGACGGCAGGCCAGACGCCGAAGCGATCGCCGAGGCTCTGGCCAAAGCTTCCGGCTGCGGCTACCGCTACTTCCAGGCCGGCGCGCAGCGGTTTCGGGGTCGCGAGCAAGCGAACGCACTGATCTGGCGTGAAGGCCTGTTCGAACAGACCGAGCACGAAGTGGTCTCGCTCTCGGATGTACCGATTGAGAAGATCAGGCGGGCTGAGCGCGCCCTGCTGAGAGCGATTCCACCCCAGAAGCGGATCGCCATCAGGGCGGAGTCACAGGAGCTGCGCGTCTACGTGATGCACCTGGACGTGGTCGGGTTTGCGCACAAGCTGGAGCAGTTTCGCGCGATCCTGACCGATATGAGCGATCGACCGGCCGTGCCGATGACAATCGTGGCCGGCGACTTGAACACTTTCGGCCCGCCTCGACTTCAGCTGTGGCGCAAGCTGCGCGCAACCGCCCATGAGACGGGGTTGGTGGAGCTCACCCAAGGCTTGCGCCGCACGCACTGGACGGCACAAAAGCTCGATGCAATCTACCTGCGCGCGAGGACGGTGCCGAAGCACAAGGCCTGGACGCTCAGTGTGCGCGCTTCCGACCACCTGCCTGTATTCGTCGAGTTCTAGTCGTGAGCCGCAAGCTCGTCATCCTGCACGTCGATGGGCTGAGCGCGAACATGCTCGATCATGCAGTCCGCGACGGGCGAATGCCTTTTGTGCGCCGGCTGATGGAGTCGGAGGGGTACGCCATCAATCCCTACCGCTGCGGAGTTCCATCGACCACGCCCTTCGCACAAGCGGGCATCCTCTATGGCGACAACTCGGAGATTCCGAGCTTTCGGTGGTGGGATCGCGAGCGCCGGCTGCTGGTCAATTTCGGCGCCGGATCGACCTTCAAAAAAGTTGCGGACAAGTATTTCCAGAGCTGCGTGCCTCTCACCAAGGACGGGGCGTGCATCGCGGCGTGTTATCCGGCCGCCGCAGCGGAAGACTTTGGGATCGCTTACCAGGAACGCAGCTATACGCAGGATTCGAGATCGAAGTCTGCCTGGCACGTGCTCGGTCCATACCTCGCCAACCCTCTCCATCTCGGCGATTGGGTGTGGCAGGCGGTGGCGGTAGTGGGCCGCACGGTCCGGGACGTGTGGCAATCGATGGCGAGCGGCGGCCATCCCGCGCGTTCATATGTGATCACGGACGTGATCGAGGAGATCTTCGTCCATCACCTGACTCGCTACGCGACGTTGAAAGCGATGCACCGAGGCTTCTCGCCGATCTATGCGGGGTTCTATGCATTCGATGAGACGGCCCATGCATTTGGTCCCAGCGATCGCTCCGCGGCCCGGATCCTCAGCCACGTCGATAGCACGATCAAGGCCGTGGCGGCTGCGCGTGGCGGTCAGTACGAGCTGGTCGTCTTGTCAGATCACGGTCAGGTCGACTCGGTCCCGTTCGCATCGCACGCGAAGCAGGCGTTTGGCCGGGTGCTGGCGGCCATGCTGCCGGGTTTCCACGTGCAGGAGGTCAAAGGGAAAGCGTTTGGCCCCGAACCACAGGCGGCCCAAGGCACGCTCAAAGTGACGCTGTCAGGCGGATTGGCGCATCTCTATTTCGAATCTCGTGTCGCGCGCATAGGATATCCCGAGCTGGTGGCAGCGCAGCCCCGGCTCATCGAAGGGCTATCGCGCCTCGAGGAAGTCGCATTCGTGATGGCGCGCGACGGCCAGAAGGATGTGTACGTCAGGCAAGGGCACGTTCTCGAAGGCGAGGCGCTCAGGTCGATGCTGGCGGAGTACGACGATCCGGACATTCTTCTGTCACAGGTGTCGCGGCTCAACTCGTTTGCCGCCAGCGGCGACCTGATCGTCTTCGGCGCGTTTATCGAAGGCAAGCAGGTCAATTTCGAAAATCAAGCCGGAAGTCATGGCTCGGTCGGAGGTGAGCAGCTCCATCCGTTCGTGCTGGCAAAGAAGGACTGGAAGCTGCGCACCGATCAGATCAAGGGCGCGCATGAGCTGTACCAGGTTCTGTGCGAGCTGCGGGACGGGCTGCCCGAGGCTGCCGCTCAGGGCCAGAGCAAGTGACCGAGCAGCATGCCGATCACCACGGCCAGCGCGTACGTGACGCGGGGAAATCGCCTGGCGAATTCGCGAATCCCATTGGCCAGCGGATCGCGACCCGAGCGCAGCGCCAGCGTCTCTTCGAGCATGAGCAGCGTCGCAATCAATGCAAACAGAGTTGAGATCAAGGCCAAGATCGCGGGCGGCGTGAAGGTAAAGCTCACTGCTTGCCCTTCGGCAGGCTCGGCGGACCCCACAGAAAGTGACCGAGCAGCATGCCGATGACGACAGCGATCACGAACGCGTAGCCGGGATATGAGTGAACGGCTGGACGAATGTATTCGGAGATCGGAGTGTGATTCGTCAGCAGCGCCCAGCTCTCGAAAGCGAGCAAGAGAGTGATGACGGCGAACAATCCGGTCGCCAGCCACGAGAGGATGTTTCCCATCGGCAGCCGTGCAGTATGTCACCGCTCGCGCGGCTGAAGTAGCGTAGTTCGCGTATGCGTGCGGCGACGACGCTCGACGGCTTGCTCGATCACGGCGCTGCGAAGGACCTTGCGGTCGTCGTGCCGGATGGCGTCTGTCTCACCTATGAACAGCTGCGCCGTCAGGTCGCCGCCGCGGCCGACGGACTCGCGAGCTACGGCCTTGGCCGCGGCGACCGTATCGCCACGGTGCTGCCCAACAGCGCTGAGACCATCGTCTTGTTCATCGCCACGGCGATCACCGGTACGTCGGCTCCGTTGAATCCTGCGTACAAGGAAGACGAATTCCGCTTCTACCTGGAGGACACCCACGCGAAAGCGCTGGTCGTGCCCCCCGGTCAAGTGCAGGCCGCGCGCAGCGCGCGCCCTCCCGACGTGCCGTTGATCGAAGCCCGATTCAACGCTCAGGGCCAGATCGAGCTCAGCAGCGATGCGCCGAAACGGGCGAATCGGTCCGGCGGACGCACAACCGAAGACGACGTGGCGCTCGTGCTCCACACCAGCGGGACGACGAGCCGGCCGAAGCTCGTTCCCCTCCGTCACCGCAACCTGGTGTTCTCGGCGCAAAACATCGCGCGGACCTACCTCCTCGGACCGAGCGATGTGGCGCTGTGTGTCATGCCTTTGTTCCACATTCACGGCCTCATGGCGTCGACGATGGCCACGTTCGCGTCCGGGGGAACTGTGGTCGTGCCGGCCGGTGGCTTCGACGCGATGACGTTCTGGTCCGCCGCCAAAGCGCACGCCGCGACCTGGTATTCGGCCGTGCCGACGATCCACCAGATGCTCCTTCTCCGCCATCGCGGCGACAGCCCGCCCGGGTCGGAGAAGCTGCGGTTCATCCGCTCGAGCTCTTCCGCGCTGTCACCTGAGACGATGCACCAGCTCGAGTCGCGTTTCCGTGCGCCGGTGCTCGAGGCCTACGGGATGACCGAGGCTTCGCATCAAATGGCCTCCAATCCGCTGCCTCCACGTGAGCGGCGCGCCGGCACGGTTGGAGTCGAAACCGGGATTCGGATCGGAATCATGGACGACCATGGAGCGCTGCTGCGGCCAGGCGACAGGGGTGAGGTCGTGATTCGAGGTTCGAGCGTGATCGATGGTTACGAGGCCAATCCGGAGGCGAACGCGAAGTCCTTCACGAACGGCTGGTTCAGAACCGGTGACCAGGGCACGCTCGACCAGGACGGCTACCTCTCGCTGATCGGGCGGCTGAAGGAGATGATCAACCGAGGCGGCGAGAAGATCGCGCCGAGAGAGATCGACGAAGTGCTGCTGCAGCACCCGGCCGTCGCCGAGGCTGTCGCATTCGGCGCGCCACATGCAGCGTGGGGCGAGGTCGTGGTCGCTGCGGTGGTCTTGAAAGGCGAGGCCACGGAGAAAGAGCTGATCGGCTTCGCGCGTGAACGGCTGGCGGACTACAAAGTGCCGAGCAGGCTCTACATCGTGTCGCAGATCCCGCGGACCGCAACCGGCAAAATTCAGCGCCGGTCCGTCGCCGAGTCTTTCCATTCCCAGATCAATTGACTGTCGCGATAGTCGGCGCCGGCGCAATCGGCGGGCTGATCGGAGCTCATCTCTCCCGGAGTGGTCAAGACACGATCCTCATCGCTCGCGGCCCGCACCTCGCCGCGATGCGGTCTCGTGGCCTGAGGATCCGCGGCCGGAACGAAGACTTCATCGCGCAAGTGCGGTCCACCGACGATGTCTCGGCGATTCATGAGGCCGACACAGTGTTCATCACGCTCAAGGCGCATTCGCTGCCGCCAGTCGCCCCAGCCATCGGGGGCGCGCTCAAGCGCAATGCGTCCGTGGTGGCCGCGATCAACGGCATACCGTGGTGGTACTTCCGCGACCGGCATCTCCAATCGGTGGATCCTGGCGGCGTGATCGCTCGCAGCATTCCCTACGAGTCGGTCGTCGGCTGCGTCGTCTATCCGGCGGCGACGCTTGTCGAGCCGGGCGTGATCGAGCACGAAGAAGGAGATCGTTTCTCGCTCGGCGAGCCCGACGGGTCGAAGACCGAACGTGCGCAGGCGATCGCCGCGATGCTCAGCGCTGCGGGGTTCAAGGCGACTGTGCAGACCCGGCTGCGCAACGAGATCTGGCTGAAGCTGGTCGGCAACGCAACCATCAATCCAGCGAGCGCCGTCACCCGCGCCACGATGGCGCAGATGCTGGCGACCGATCAGGACCGGACCTTGATTCGCGGCTTGATGGAGGAAGTCGTCAGTGTGGCTCGCGCGCTGGACGTGGAGATTCCGGTCAGCGTCGAAAAGCGAATCCAGGGAGCGGCGGCCGTCGGAGAGCACAAGACGTCGATGCTGCAGGACCTCGAAGCGCGAAAGCCGCTCGAGCTCGATGCTCTGCTGGGCGCTGTGATCGAGCTTGCCGATTCAGCCGGTGTCTCCGTACCCGGGCTTCGGACCCTGTACGGTTTGGCCAAGGTCGCAGAGTCGGTGGCACTTCATCCCTCTCATGAGGAGACGCGCGTCAAATGAGGCTGGTGACGTTTCGATCAGATGGCGAAGCGCGGCTTGGCGCCGTCCGCGACGGCTACGAGATCGTCGAAATCGAGACGGCGAAAGACATGCTGGCCTTGATTGACGCCGGTGAGGAAGGCCTATCACGCGCCCGGGCTGCGCTTTCATCTTCGCGCTCGACAGCGCATCGAGTCGATTCGGTGCAGCTGCTCGCCCCCCTTCCGGAACCCAGGGGAAACGTGATCGCGATGGGACGCAACTATCAAAAGCACGCGGAAGAATCCGCGAAGAAGGAAAACGGGGGTCCCCAACCACCGACGATCTTCACCAAGGCGATCACATCGCTGACGGAGCCATTCGCCGACATCGTGATCGACCCCGCGATCAGCGATCAGATGGACTGGGAAGTCGAGCTCGCGGTCGTGGTGGGCAAGCGCGGCGCGAACATCAGGCTTGTCGACGCACGCTCACATGTCTTCGGATACATGGTCCTTAACGACGTCAGCGCTCGAGACGTGCAGTTCGGCTGGGGAGGTCAGTTCTTCAAAGGCAAGAGTCTCGACCGAACGAGTCCGTGTGGCCCGTGGATAGTGACCGCAGACGAGATCTCTGACCCACAGCAGCTGCGGCTGTCGCTGCGGGTGAACGGGAAGACGGAACAGGAAGGCACCACGCACGACATGATCTATCCGGTCGACGCGATCATCGAGTGGGCGTCGAAAGGAATGACTCTGCCGGCGGGCGCGATCATTTCGACTGGAACACCTGACGGCGTCGGCTTCTACCGGACACCTCCGGTGTTCTTGCGGCCCGGCGACGTCATGGAGTCGGAAGTCGAAAAGATCGGCGTGCTTCGCAATCGAATCGTCGCGGCGCACGCAGACTGAACCTGGTACGCCGTCAGCTCGGTCAGACCGGCATCAGCGTGCCCGTGATCGGAATGGGCACGTGGCGGACATTCGACACGGACGACGATCGAGCGCCTCTGGTCGACGCCGCCCTCGCCGCCGGTATCGACCTCTTCGATTCGTCGCCGATGTACGGCCGAGCCGAGGCGGCTCTGGGCCGGGCGATCGAGGGACGTCGCGATCAGGTCCTCATCGCCAGCAAGATCTGGACCGACGACCCCTACAAAGGCCGCGCGCAGGCGGACTATGCGCTCGAGCTGTACGGCGGTCGTGTCGACGTTTATCAGGTCCACAACCTGGTCAACGTGCCGGCCCAGCTGGCGTTGATCGAGCAGCTGAAACGCGATGGGAAAGTCCGAGCTGCCGGCGCCACCCACTACCTGGAATCCGCCTTTCCGGATCTGATCAGGCTAATGCGTTCGGGCCGCATCGACATGATTCAGATTCCCTACAACCCTCTCCGTCGAACGGCAGAGCGTGAGGTGCTGCCGATGGCCGAGTCGCTCGGGCTTGGTGTGTTCGTCATGAGTCCGCTCCAGGGCGGCATCCTCGACCGTGCACCCGCCCGCGCTGAGCTTGCGGAGCTGGGCGTCGAAACGTGGGCGCAAGCGGTGCTCAAGTGGATTGTCAGCGACCCAAGAGTCAGCACCGTGCTCACGGCGACGCGCCGTATCGAACGGGTCAGCGAGAACTCGTTGGGTGGCGGTCCGCCGTTCTTTACCGAAGAGCAGCGCGAGCTGGTGGCCGGCATCGCCCGCCGCTAAAAAGAAAAAGGCCAGCATTTTCCCCGATGGTGCTGGCCTCACCCCCCGCAGGCACCCCACGCCCTCTTCGCATCATGCTTTGTCGCCGCTCATCGGACGACCCACATTTGGGCGATTTCCAACTACCGCAGATGCAGTAGCCCTGACCTGGTTATTCTCAGCGAGACGTGATTGCCTCCATCGGGGACTTGGTGCTGGACATCGCGATCCTGCCCGACGGACCGATGGCGCCGGACGACGACACGCAGGCGCGGATCACCGTCGGCGGCGGCGGCCAGGCGGCGAATTTCGCCGCGTGGGTGGCGGCGCACGGGGAGGCCGCGCGCCTGATCACGCGGGTCGGCGATGACGAAACCGGCCGGCGTCTGGTCGCCGATCTCGAAGGACGCGGCGTCGAGGTCTGCGTGACGTGGGCCCGCGAGCCGACCGGCATGATCGCGGTCTTGATCGAGCCCGATGGACGAAGAACGATGGCCACTCAACGAGGCGCGAGCGTTGGACTGAGCCCAGAAGATCTCGACGAGGCGTGGCTTCGCGGAGTCAGCCTGCTTCACGTTCCCGCCTACTCGCTGTTCGTCGAACCCCTGGCCAGCGCCGCCCGCGCCGCCATCAGGGCTGTGCGCGAGGTCCGAGGAATGCTGTCGATCGACCTGTCGTCGGCGGCCGGTCTGCGCTCATTCGGCCCAGCCAGAATGGCGTACGTGCTGGCCCGGCTCAAGCCGGAGCTGCTCTTCGCCACGAAAGCTGAAGCCGACACGCTGGCGGTTCCGCTCGAGAGCCTTGCTCAGGTTCCCGTGCTGAAGCTCGGTTCGGAGGGATGCCAGGTTTTCGGCCGCACGGTTTCCGCACCCCGGACGGAGCCGGTCGATCCGACCGGCGCCGGGGATGCTCTGGCCGCCAGTTTCTGCGTGGCATGGCTCAACGGCGCCACCCCTCACGAAGCGGCCCAGCGAGCGGTCTCATCGGCGTCCGTTTCCGTCACGCTCGCCGGAGCCCGCCCGACCTGAACCGACTGGAACTTTCCCCCGAGGTTGCGGGCGCGCTCGAGCGAAAGCAGCCGGTGGTGGCGCTCGAAACTTCGATCGTCGGTCAGGGTCTCCCCGCTCCTCACAACCTGCGGGCGGCGAGAGGCTGCGAGGCGGCGATCCGAGAAGCCGGCGGTGTACCGGGCACCGTGGCGGTGCTCGACGGGCGCTTGAAGATCGGACTGAGCGACGCCGAGCTCGAGCGGGTCGCGGAGGATTCGATCAAGGTCAGCAGCCGAGACCTCGGCGTCGCGATTGCGAGCGGTCGCGCGGGGGCCACCACGGTCGCGGCCTGCGTGCGGGCGTGCACGCTTTCGGGCATCCGCTTTTTTGCCACCGGCGGCATCGGGGGTGTGCATCGGGGTCATCCGGAGGACGAGTCAGCAGACCTGGAAGAGATCGCCCGCAGCCCGGTCGCCGTGTTTTGCGCCGGTGCGAAGCTGATCCTCGATTTGAGGTTGACCCTCGAACGCCTGGACAGTCTGGCGGTTCCGGTGCTCGGTTATGGATGCGACGAGTTCCCCGGCTTCTACATCCGCAGCTCGGGTCTACCCGTCAGCAGTCGGGTCGACGGAGCGCAGCAAGCAGCCGCTGCGCTGGCGGCCGCCTGGGATGTAGGAGGCGGTGGTGTCGTGGTGGCCGTTCCACCGCCGAAGGAGCTGGAGGGTGCCGAAGAAATGGCCCGGCGCGCGGCGGCCGAGCTCAGCGATTTGAGCGGGGGCGCCGTAACGCCAAGACTGCTCGCGCGCATGGCGGACCTTTCTGGCGGCCGCTCCCTCGAAATCAACGTCGAGCTCGTGATCAACAACGCGCGCGCCGCCGCCGAGGTCGCGCGCGCCTACTTCAGCTAGAAGTTTTCGACGAGGCGCTGCAGAACTTTCTGGCTGCCCTTGAATTCCAACCCACGCCGCCGCGCTTCCGCGAGGTCGATCCTGCCGGCAAAGAGGCCGAGGATCGGTCCTGGCTTGCCGGTCAACACCGCGTCCGGACGCTCGGCGGTGCCCCGGCGCGCCACCACCTGGCCGCCGACTGTTTCGATCAGCATCGGCTCGTCACCGGTGTGGATCTCGATCGTGACCGGCGGCTCGCCGGGCGTCTTGTCCTTCAGGTAAGCCTCGAACGGGAACACCAGCCAGTGGCTGCGGAAGACGTTCGAAGGCTGCGGAACACCCATGAGCGGCGCGCCCCAGCGACCCAGCTCCTCGAGCACCGGATGCAGCGCCTGCCCACGATCGGTCAGGTGATAGAGCGTGGTGGCGATTGGCGGCGCCGCCTCCTCGCGCCGGATCACGCCGGCTTCCTCCATCTCTTTCAGTCGCTCGGCGAGCAGGTTGGTGGCGATGCCGGGGAGCCCTTTCAGCAGGTCCGTGTAACGAGACGGACCTGACGTCATCAGCTCCCGGACGATCAGGAGCACCCATCGATCACCGACGACGTCGAGAGCTTTGGCGACTGCGCAGTACTGCTGGTAGGACTTCATGACACGACGATAGCAGTAGCGCAGGATTCTTTCAAGTTGATACTTGACTTTTTCAAGTTTCTAGTGGACAATCGCCAGTAACTTCTTGCGAAATTCACGACTGGAGGTGCCGGGCGATGGCTCAGCGGATTTGGACCTTGACGCTCACATCGGCTGCTTTCTTCATGGTCGCCCTCGACTCGCTGGTAGTCGTCACGGCGCTGCCGGCGATTCATCGCGACCTGGGCGGGAGGATGTCCACCCTCGAGTGGACTGTGAACGCCTTCACGCTGACATATGCGGCCGGAATCATCACGGCGGCAGCCATCGGCGACCGGATCGGGCGAAGGATTGTTTTCACGGCCGGTCTGTTCGTGTTCACCGTTGCATCGATCGCGTGCGCGATCGCGCCGACCGTCGACCTCTTGATCGCGGCTCGCGCCGTGCAGGGCCTCGGCGCGGCCATGGTCATGCCGGTCAGCCTGACCATCCTGACCACTGCTTTTCCAGTGGAGCGTCGCGGCGCCATCGTCGGCATCTGGGGAGGCATCGGTGGTCTCGCCGTGGCGTGTGGGCCGCTCGTGGGTGGCGCGCTCACGCAAGGAGTGAACTGGCACTGGATCTTTTGGGTCAACGCCCCGATCGGCGCCGCCGCGATCTTGCTCTCGCTGGCGCGGTTGCCCGAGAGTAAGGGCCCTGCAACTCGCCTCGACCTGTTCGCAGCTGCTCTGGCCGGCCTCGGCGCAACCGCTCTTGTGTCGGGCTTGATTCGCGCCGGCGACGAGGGGTGGACGAGCACGACGGCCATGAGCACTCTGGGACTGGGCGTCCTTTTGGTCCTGGGCTTCGTGGTTTGGGAGCTTCGCGCTTCGAACCCGATGCTGCCGATGCAGCTCTTCCGCAATCCTGCCTTCAGCGCCGCCAGCCTGACGGCATTTCTCATGTCGGGGACGATCTTCTCAGCGGCTTTCATGATCTCTCAGTTCATGCAGTTCACGCTCCGGTATTCGCCGCTTGAAACGGGTCTTCATGTGCTGCCGTGGACCGGAACGCCTCTGTTGGTAGCCCCAGTGGCCGGAATGCTGGCGGACCGAGTCGGCGTTCGGCCGGTGCTGTTCGCAGGCATGCTGCTTCAAGCACTGGGACTCGGCTGGTTCGCACTGCTCGCGACAAGCAACGTGTCCTACTTGCAGTTGATCGCACCCCTGGTCATCGCTGGAATCGGGATCTCGATGGCGCTGCCGGTTGCGTCGACCGCGGTCATGAGCGCCGTCAAACTGCACGAGATGGGTAAGGCGTCCGGCGTGAACAGCACCATGCAGCGCTTCGGTTCCGCATTCGCGATTGCGATCGCAGCCGCGGTCTTCGCTGCCAACGGCCACATCGGAACCGCAGCAAGCTTCGCAGTCGGATTCCGCCCCGCACTCCTCGCCATCGCATCGCTTTCACTGTTGGGGACGATCACCGCACTCGCGGCCGGCTCGCGCCGGCACGGCGTCCCTGCCGCGGCTCAGCCCGCGATGGAAGCTGCATGACGCCAGAGCAGCGCTACGAGGAACTGGCGAGCGAATTCGCAAAGCAGCGAGGAGTGACTCGGATCACGCAGGGCAAAGGCTTTGGGTCGTCGGGTCAGTTGAAAGTGAATGGACGGATCTTCGTGATGCTCGTCAGAGGCCGGCTGGTGCTGAAGCTTCCCCGTCAGCGGGTAGACGAGCTGGCCCAGTCAGGCGAGGGAACGCACTTCGATGCCGGCAAAGGAAAACCCATGCGCGAATGGTTCGCCCTCTCACCCACGTCGCGGCGGCAGTGGCTGCCGCTCGCGCGCGAGGCGTTCGATTTCGTGAAATGAGCGTCCGGCGGATCCATTTTGGACCCGCCGGAGTCGACTCTTACTTTTCCGAGGTCATCAGCCCGAAGGCTGCACCTTGTGGATCGGTCACGACCGAGAAGCGACCGCCGGGGTAGTCGCTTGGCGGCACAGCCTCACGCGCGCCGAGGCCGATTGCTTTTTGGTGAGCGGCGTCGATGTCATTGACGGCGAAATACACGAGCCAGTACGAAGGCACTTCCTTTGGCACCATCGGCGGCAGCTCCATTCCGCCGGCTACGTTCTTGCCCTCGACCTTGAACTCTGTGTAATTGCCCATGCCCTCACCGAGTGGGCTTGCCTTTTCCGCCCACCCGAAGACCTTCTTGTAGAAGGGCTTGGCCTTCTCGATGCCGCGAGCGTTGAGCTCGGCCCACGCGAAAGTGTTGGGCTGCTCGGACACGGCAAAGCCCGGCATAGTCTCCGGCTCCCAGACCGCGAAGAACGCACCGGCCGGGTCCTGGAACACCGCCATCTTGCCTGAGTCGAGCACCTTGAACGGGGGTGCGATGACCTTGCCGCCTTCGGCCTCGACTTTCTTGGCCAATGCCGCGGCGTCACGCGTGCCGAAGTACACCATCCACGCTGACGGAGCACCGGGGTCCTGCTGACCACCGATGCCGGCGACATCCTTTCCGTTGACTCGCGCGAGCGCATATCCGCCCGCGGCCGGGTCCTTCTCGGGCTCGGCCTTCCAACCGAAGAGCTTCGAATAGAAATCGCGAGCAGCGGCCGGATCCTTGGTCGAGATGTCGATCCAGATCGGCGCGTTCACGACGGATGTTTTCGTCTCGGGCATATGTACACCTCCTGAATTCGCGGTTGCTACAGCCCCGGCGGCCCTTCCACCCATCGCTATTGTCCCACCGTCTGGCTGTGCGTTTCCGAAGGGGATTCTGTGAGAGCGCGTAGCGTTTGCAGTTGCAAATGTCGGCGAGTCAAGCGACCGAACTGATCATCTTTTCCGACTACGTTTGACCTTGGTGCTACATCGACTCGGTCCGAGTCGAACAGCTCGAACGAGAGGGACTGGTGAAGGTGACCTGGCTGCCCTTCGAGCTCCATCCAGAAGCGCCCGTTGAAGGCATCCCGCGCGATGTGTACTTCGGACGCGAACGCGCGGAACGGATGGACGATTACATGCAGTCGGTCGCGAAGAGCGTCGGCCTGACAATGAAACGGCGCGACGTCATCATCAACTCGAGGCGTGCCCTGGGTGCGGCGGAGTTTGCGCGCGACCATGGGATGTTCGGCGAGATGCATCGCGTGCTGCTGAAGGCGCACTGGGAAGGCAGCGGCCGCCTGGAAGACGTCGATGACCTCGTTCGCATCGGTGAAGAGGTCGGGCTGGATGCGAGCGAGCTGCGAAAAGCGATTGAAGATGGACGTTACGAGGCGACGATCGACGAATATCGTCGCGACGCGGAAGGGGCTGGAATCAACGCCATACCGGCGCACATCTTTGGTCGCCGCTACCTGGTGCTGGGAGCCCAGCCTTACGACGTCTTCAAACAGGTTCTCGATCAGCTGCACGCCGGCCAGACTTGAGAATCGTTTCCCTGCTCCCGAGCGCGACCGAGAGCCTTTTCGCGCTCGGTCTCGGAGACCAGATCGTGGCGGTGACTCACGAGTGCGACTATCCCGCCGAGGCGCGATCGCTGCCGGTCGTGACCCGGTCGAGCCTCCCTCTTCAAGACGCTGACAGCGCGGGCATCGAAGCCGCCGTGGCGCTCGCAGCGGCCGAGGGGCGTTCGCTCTATCAGGTCGACACAGACGCAATCCTCCGTCTCGATCCAGACCTCGTCGTAGCGCAGGACATCTGCGACGTCTGCGCAATTCCAGCGGATCAGGTCGCGGCGGATCTGGCCGGCGTCCGCATGATCCGGCAGCATCCCCATTCCCTCGCCGACGTCCTGGCCGATATCGAGGAGCTGGCGGAGGCTTGCTCCAGGGACCCGCGTCCGCTGATGCAGAGCCTGCGCCGCCGGATCGAGGCGGCGTCCTTGAAGGCGGCGGAGCTTCCTCGCGTGCGAGGCGTGTTTCTCGAATGGCTCGACCCGCCGTATCCGGCCGGCCACTGGACGCCCGACCTGCTGGCGCTGGCTGGAATCGACGACCCGCTGGCGCGCGCCGGAGTGCCATCCCGCGCGATCTCCTGGAAAGAGGTCGAAAGCGCGCAACCTGTGCTCCTGGTGGCCGCGCCCTGTGGCTTCGATCTACAGCGGGCCCAGAGAGAGGCGGAAGCGGTGCGCCACCACCTCGACGCGGTGCGCGCTGGACGCCTGGTCGTGCTCGACGGCTCGGCGTACTTCAACCGCCCCGGGCCGCGGCTCGTCGACTCACTCGAAGCGCTCGTCGCGGCACGGTGACCTCGTAACTCGCGTCCGTATGCAATTAGTTGTGTAATTACCGTCAGACCGGGCTAGGGGATCAGAGATCCGGCGCGCCATGAGGAGGAGCTGCAGATGAGACGAGTCGCTCTCGGGATCGTGTCCATGTTTTTGATCGCCGCCTGCGGGGGCGGCGGGAACAGCGCCAACAACAACAACGGCTCGGGCACGCCCAAGAGTGGTGGCACCGCGACCATCGCGCTCGAAAGCGAGCTCCACACCCTCGATCCCCTGGACTCGTCGCTCCTGGTCGAGCGCGAGGTGTTCTATAACATGTACGACTCGCTCTTCACGATCGACCCGTCGCTGAAGATCAAGGCGGGCCTGGTCAAGAGCTGGGACGTCTCCGACCCCATGAACTACAAGTTCACGTTGCAGTCAGGGGTCATGTACCACGACGGCACTCGATTCAACGCGCAGTCGGTCAAGGACAACATCACCCGCTACAAGACAGCCTCCCTCTCCAGGCGGAAGTCGGACCTGGCGAGCGTGAACAGCGTCGAGGTCGTCGACGACACCCACGTCACCCTCCACCTCAAGAAGCCCGACGCCACGCTCCTGGCGACGCTGGTCGATCGCGCCGGAATGATGCTTTCCATGGACGCGGTGAGCAAGGGAGGCGCCAACTTCTCCCTGGCGCCCATGGGCGCGGGCAGCGGCCCGTTCGAGTTCGTCGAGTGGAAGCGCAACGACCATTTGACGCTGAAGAAGAACCCGAACTACTGGCGCTCAGGCCTTCCCTACCTCGACGGCCTCACGTACCGCGCGATTCCTGACGTCAACGCAATCCTGGCCGCGCTGAAGACAGGTGATATCGACATCGCCCGCGTAATCGCAGCCAAGGATGTCGCGTCCCTGAAAGCCGACTCGAACTTCATCTATCGCGACACGCCGGCGATCGGTTTCAACGGCTTCGAGCTGAACACCGGTGCTCCTCCCTTCGACGATCCCGCGAAGCGACAGGCCGTTGCGACCGCAATCGATCGCTACTCGATCTTGAAAAACATCAACTTCAACATCGGCGTGGTCGGGTACGGTCCGATTCCGCCGTCGAGCTGGGCTTTCGACTCGAGCGAAAAGATCTATGACCACGCCAACGCTTCCAAAGCAAAGTCGCTCGCGACCGGATTCAGCTTTTCGTTCAAGACGACGTCCGATCCCGTCGCCCAGCAGCTGGCGACGCTTATGAAGTCCGAGCTCTCCGCCGCCGGAATCGACATGACCATCCAGACCGAGGAGTTCGCCACCTACCAGCAGGAGTGCCAGAACCACCAGTTCCAGGCGTGCGGCGTGAACTGGTCGGGCCGAATCGATCCGGACGGCAACATGTACGCCTGGTGGCACACGAAGGGCGACTTCAACGACAGCCAGTACAGCAACTCGCAGGTCGATTCGTGGCTCGAGGACGCCCGCGTCACGAGCGACCAGGCGAAGCGCAAGCAGGACTACGACAACGCGCAAAAGCAGATCGTCCAGGACGCGCCCTACGTGTTCACGACGTTCGGCGTCAGCGCGCAGATCTCAAACACCAAGATCCACAACTTCACGCTCTATCCCGACCTGATGATCCGGATGGCAGAAGTCTGGAAGGCGTAAAAGTCCTTTAATCGTGAATCGATGCCGGAGTCCTAGGCCGGCATGAAAATACAGGCGCCCCCGCCAACTCGCGGCGAAGCCTCAGAGTTGGTGGGGCATTGACGACATATGTGTTGCGGCGGCTGCTGCTGATGATTCCCGTGGCCTTTCTGGTCACGGTCGGCGTGTTCATGCTCATCCACCTCACGCCCGGAGATCCGGCGCTGATCATGCTCGGCGAAGACCGAAGCCCGGCAGCGATCGCCGCCATCCACCAGCAGCTGGGGCTGGACAAGCCCCTGTACGTGCAGTACGCGATCTGGCTGAACCACGTCGTGCACGGCGATTGGGGACGCTCGATCACGACCCACGAATCGGTCTCCGGCGCCATCTTCGACCGCCTTCCCGCGACGATCGAGCTCGGCGTCGCGGCGCTGGTGTGGTCGTTGCTGGTGGCGATTCCGCTGGGCACGATCGCCGCATTGCGGCGTGGATCGGTGGCCGATAGGCTGGCCACCGCGATCTCAGTCGCCGGCGTCTCGGTGCCGAACTTCTTCATCGGCATCGTGCTGATCTTCTTGCTCGCCGTGACGGCGCGGATGTTCCCGTTCGGCGGCTACGTGCCGTTTACCCAGGATCCACTCGAAAGCCTTCGTCACGTCGCGCTGCCCGCTATCGCGCTCGGCACCGCTGGGACCGCGATCAACATGCGCTTCACGCGGTCATCGATGATCGAGGTGCTGAACCTCGACTACATTCGCACCGCGCGCGCGAAACGCGCATCGTGGCGCCGCGTGGTCTTCGTGCACGCGTTGAAGAACGCGATGATCCCGGTGGTGACGATCGTCGGCCTTCAGATCGGCGGGATCATCGAGGGCGCTGTGGTCACGGAAACCGTGTTCACATGGCCGGGCGTCGGCCGTTTGGCGGTGGAGTCGATCTTCAATCGCGACTACACCATCGTTCAGGGCGTTGTCTTGCTGGCCGCCTTCTCGTACATGGTCGCCAACCTCGCCGTCGATCTCCTCTACGGATGGCTTGATCCGAGGATCTCGTACGCATGAGCACCGCGCCGGCGATCGTCGCCGCCGAAGGCCCGATCCGGCGCAGGCCGGTCGCGTTTCTGGAAATCGCGCGGCGCAATCGCGGGGTGATCGTCGGTCTGGTGCTGGTGGCCGCGCTCTTCTTGATCGCTCTGCTCTCGCCGGTCATCTCTCCTCACGATCCGATCGCCACCGATCCGGACAACTCCTACTTGCCGCCGCTCACGCCCCACCACTTCCTGGGCACGGACGAGCTCGGCCGTGACCAGCTGAGCCGGATCCTCTGGGGCGCGCGCGTGTCGCTGCCGGTGGCCTTTGTGGCGGTCGGCGTCGGGTTGGTGATGGGAGGGTTGATCGGTCTCGTCAGCGGTTATGCGGGCGGCCTTGTCGACCTGCTGCTCATGCGGCTCATCGACGCGCTGCTCGCATTCCCGGCGCTCATCCTCGCCATCGCCCTGGTCGCCGCGCTCGGCCCAAGCCTGCGCAACGCCATGATTGCGATCGGAATCGTCGCCATCCCGGTCTACGCCCGCCTCGTGCGCGCAGTGGTGCTGCAGCTGAAACAGATGGAGTTCGTCGTCGCGACGCGCTCTCTCGGCGCGTCCCCGTTCCGCCTGGTGCTCCGCCACCTCATCCCCAATCTCTTGAACCCGATCCT
>DATLKH010000267.1:0-14275 GCA_035538475.1 Candidatus Dormiibacterota bacterium
CTCGTCACCGCCCTGGAGAACACGGCGCTATGGCACGAGCGCGACATCAGTCACTCGTCAGCAGAGCGTGTGATCTTTCCGGACGCCTGCTCCGCGCTGGATTACATGGCGATCGAGATGGACAAAGTGCTTCGCGGACTGGAGGTCCGGCCGAAGCGCATGCTCGCCAACCTCCAGTTCGCGGGTGGGGTAGTTTTCTCTCAGCGGGTGCTGCTGGCTCTGGTCGAGAGTGGTCTGTCGCGCGAAGACGCATATCTGATCGTGCAGAAGGCCGCGATGGATGCGATGAACGAAGGCGGGACGGGTTTTCGTCAGTTGCTGGAGAAGAACGACGAGGTGATGAAGCGGATCGGCACGCAGCTCGACCAGATCTTCGATCCGTGGACCGGGCTCGAACACACCGACCTGGCGTACGAACGGATCGGTCTTGGAGTCACCACGAACAGGTGATTATTCCGTGATTGCGGGACCTGCCCTGAACGACACCGACTTGCCGCTGAAGCTCTTTGCTCGCGGCAAGGTTCGGGACACATACGAGCTGGACGCCGATCGCCTGCTCATGGTCGCGACCGACCGGCTGTCGGCATTCGACCACGTGTTGCCCAACGGAATCCCGGACCGGGGCAAAGTGTTGACCCAGCTCTCGATCTTCTGGTTCTCGCAAACCGATACATTCCAGGCGAATCACCTGATTTCCGGAATGGTGCCGGACCTGCCTGCCGTGCTCAGGGCGCATCGCGACGCTTTGCAGGGCCGGTTCATGATCGTTCGCAGGGCCAAGCGCATCGATTTCGAATGTGTGGTTCGCGGTTATCTCGCCGGCAGCGCGTGGAAGGAGTACGAGGCTTCGGGCACGCTGGCAGGTGAGCCGCTGCCGAAAGGATTGCGGCAGAGCGAAAAGCTGCCCACCGCGATCTTTTCGCCCGCGACGAAGTCAGATACCGGGCACGACGAGAACATCACGTTCGATGTGATGAAGAAAGAGATCGGTGAGGACCTGGCGACCAGGCTTCGCGACGCGAGTCTCGAGCTCTACAAGTACGCGTCCGAGTTTGCCGAGCGGCGAAGTCTGATTCTGGCCGACACCAAGTTCGAGTTCGGCTTGGTGGACGATCAGCCGATTCTCATCGACGAAGTCCTCACGCCCGACAGCTCGCGATACTGGGACATGGCGTCGTATCGCATCGGATTGTCGCCAGAGTCTTACGACAAGCAATTCGTGCGCGACTGGCTCGAGCGGTCGGGGTGGGACAAGAACTCTGATCCCCCTCGCTTGCCGGACGACGTGGTCGCGCAGACCCGCATGCGTTATCTGACGGCGTATCAACTGCTGGTCGGAAAGCCGCTGTTTCCGCCGAAACGAAGGAATGAATAGGAATTAATAGGTAAATGGTCGCGCGAGTCATCGTCACACCAAAGCCAGTCGTCAACGATCCGCAAGGGCTCACCGTGAAACAAGGGCTCGCATCGCTCGGATTTCGCGAAGTCTCTGACGTGCGCATCGGCAAGTACATCGAAGTCAGTCTGGACACGACCAGCGAGCACGAGGCGCGGCAACGTGTGGAAGAGATGTGCCGGCAGCTCCTCGCCAACCACGTGATCGAGGATTTCAAATTCGAGCTCGTGAGAGAAAAGCGATGAAGGCACCCCACGAATTCTGCGATTTCGCGGGGATCCCGCTTTTGTGCTGCACTCGGAGAATTCGATGAAGTTTGGAGTGGTGGTGTTCCCTGGTACCTGGTCGGATCGTGACTGCGGCTGGGTCATCGATCAGGTGCTGGGGGAAGAGCTGATCTACCTGTGGCACAAAGACACCGACCTCAAAGGATGCGATTGCGTCATCCTTCCTGGTGGCTTTGCGTACGGGGACTATCTGCGCACGGGCGCGATCGCACGCTTCGCACCGATCATGGAGCAGATCGGGGAGTTCGCGGACAAAGGTGGATTGGTCTGGGGCATCTGCAATGGGTTCCAGGTCCTGTGTGAGGCCGGTTTGCTGCCCGGCGCACTGATTCGAAATGCTTCACTGGAGTTTCGCTGCCAGTGGACGAACCTGGTGGTCGAGCGAACGGACCTGCCCTTCACCGCCAACTGCACGGAGCGCGAAGTCCTCCGCGTTCCGATCTCGCATGGCGAAGGCAACTACTTCGCTGATCCCGCCACGCTTTCGCGCATGGAGCAGCGCGGTCAGGTCGTGTTCCGCTACGCGGATCCGACAGGACGCGTCCTGCCCACCGCCAATCCCAACGGTTCGATGCACAACATCGCAGGCATCGTCAACGCTCGCGGGAACGTGCTTGGGATGATGCCGCATCCAGAACGCTGCGCCGAGCCCGAGCTCGGTGGGACAGACGGTCTCAAGCTCTTCAAATCCGTCGCGGAGAATGCGTTGAAGGTCCTGGTGTCTTGAGCATGAGACTCGTGGACGAACGCAAGCTCCGCGAGGTTGCGCTCACCCCGGACGAGTACAGAGTCATCGTCGAGCAGCTTCGGCGGGCGCCCAACGAAGTCGAGCTTGGGATGCTCGGCGTCCTCTGGTCTGAGCACTGCTCGTACAAGAGCTCGAAGGCGTTGCTCCGCCGCTTGCCGTCGACAGGTCCGGGCGTGCTGCAGGGCCCCGGGGAAAATGCCGGCGCCGTCGAGATCGGAGAAGGGTGGGCGGCGGTTTTCAAGATCGAGTCCCATAACCACCCGTCGGCGATCGAGCCGTACCAGGGCGCAGCGACCGGCGTCGGCGGAATCATCCGGGACGTGCTCGCTATGGGCGCTCGACCGATCGCACTGCTCGATTCGCTGCGTTTCGGTCCGCTGCCCGATTCCGCCCGTCATTTCGAAGGCGTGGTCGCGGGCATTGGCGGTTATGGCAACTGCATCGGTATCCCGACCGTCGGCGGCGAGGTCTACTTCGAGGAGTGCTACGAACAGAACCCGCTGGTGAATGCGATGTGCGTCGGTCTGGTCCGGGTCGAGCAGCTCATGCGAGCGCGGGCCGAAGGTACTGGAAACAGCTTGCTGCTGGTCGGCGCCGACACCGGGCGCGACGGGATCCACGGCGCGTCGTTCGCGTCGTTGGAGCTGGACGAATCGAGCTCCGAGCGCAGGCCGGCGGTCCAGGTCGGCAATCCATTCCTCGAGAAGTGCCTGCTCGAAGCGTGCATGGACCTCCAGCACACCGATGCGGTGGTCGCGGTCCAGGACCTCGGCGCTGCAGGTTTGACGTCAGCCGTGGCCGAGTGCGCGAGCCGCGTTCAGGGCGCGGGTGCCCGAATCGACGTCGCGCTGGTGCCGAGACGCGAGCGTGGCATGACGCCCTACGACGTGATGCTCTCGGAATCGCAGGAGCGGATGCTCGTCGTCGTCAAGCGGGGGCGCGAGCGAGAGGTCGAGAGCATCTTCCGCGCGTGGGACCTGCACTCCGCGATGATCGGCGAGGTCACCGACGACGGACATCTGACCGTGCTCGACGGCAGCACGCAGGTCGCCCGTCTCCCAGTGCAGCTGCTCACGGACGTGCCCGCGCGCAGGCTGGTCGGAATCGCTCCCGATCCGCCGCTTGGCCTCGACATCGACGCGCTTCCACCGCTCGCCGATGCCGGCTCCGCGCTGCTGCGAATGCTGGCGAGCCCGAACTTGATGAGCCGGCGCGGCATCTTTCGGCGCTACGACCACATGGTCGGGGACTCGACTGTCGTGCCGCCGGGAGGCGACGCGGCGATGCTGCGGGTCAAAGGCACACGCCTTGGGCTGGCGATGACCACCGATTGCAACGCGCGTTACTGCCATCTCGATCCGCACCTTGGCGCTCAGCTGGCTGTCGCCGAGGCGGCGCGCAACATCGTGGCCACCGGGGCGCGTCCGCTGGCGGTGACCGATTGCCTCAACTTCGCCAACCCCGACCGCCCGGAGGTCTATTGGGAGCTCGAAGAGGCGGTGGCGGGTCTGGCTTACGCATGCCGGTCGCTCGACATTCCAGTGGTGAGCGGAAACGTCAGCCTCTACAACGACTCGAACGGAAAAATCCCCACGAAGTCGGAGGCTTCGCCTGAGACTTCGGGGGGGCCCCTCAAAACGTCGGCCATCTACCCGACGCCGGTGGTCGGCATGCTCGGGTTGATCGACGACTACGGCAAGCGACTCGGCGCAGGTCTGCGATCCGAGGGCGATTTCGTGCTCCTCATCGGCTCCAGCCACAACGACCTCGGCGGCAGCGAGTACCTGAAGGTTGAGCATGGCGCGGTGGCGGGAAGGCCGCCGGCTCTCGATCTACAGCGTGAGAAAGCGGTCAACCGCCTGATCCTCAGCGCGGCACAGAACGGGTACCTGCGGTCGGCGCACGACTGCGCTGAAGGGGGAATGCTGGTCGCGCTCGTCGAGGCGTGCCTGCTCGGAGGAATCGGCGTCAAGTGTCCTGCGCTCCGGCCTGAGCCACCGCTGCGGCTCGACGCGGCATTCTTCGGCGAGTCACCGAGCCGTTACGTCGTGAGCGTCGGCTCTCGTGCGATGCCCGAGCTGCAGTCGCTTGCCCGCCGGCACAACGTCGAGCTGTCGCTCCTCGGATTGGCGGGCGGAGACGTGATCGAGTTCGAGGGCCAGCTCAAGCTCTCGCTGGCCGAGCTTCGTGATACTTGGGAGGGCCTTGCCTAGATGTGTGGAGTCTTCGGAATTTGCAGCGACCATGGGCTCGACGTCGCGAACCTGACTTATTTCGGGCTGTTCGCGCTGCAGCATCGTGGGCAGGAATCGGCGGGCATCGCGGTCTCCGACGGATCGGCCGTTCGCGTGCATCGTGAGATGGGCCTGGTCGCTCAGGTCTTCTCGCCCGCAACCATCAAAGACCTCGGCCAGGACTCGACCATTGCGTTGGGCCACACTCGTTACTCGACCACCGGCTCGAGCCGGCCCGAGAACGCGCATCCGCTGCCGTTCGATCACCTCACGCTCGGCCCTGGTGCGATCGCACACAACGGCAACCTGCTCAACGCCGATGCACTGCGCCGCCAGCTCGAAGAGCAAGGCATCACATTCGAGACCGCGCTCGACACCGAGGTGATGGCGCGGCTGATCGAAAACACTCACGGTCGTTCCTGGGAAGACGTGATCCGCCGGACCTTCGCTCGAGTCGTCGGTGCGTACTCGTGCGGAGTCATCACTCCCCGCCAGTTGATTGCGCTGCGAGATCCCTACGGATTCCGGCCGCTGTGCATCGGATACATCCCGCTCCCAGGCCAGCCAGCACATGTCATCGCTTCTGAAACGTGCGCACTCGATACGGTCAATGCGACGTTCGTGCGCGAGGTCCAGCCGGGTGAGATGGTCGTAATGGACGACCGCGGGGTGCACAGCCTCACCTTCCAGTCGGCACCAAAGCATGCGATGTGCGTGTTCGAATTCATCTACTTCGCGCGGCCGGATTCGATCCTCAAGAACTGCGAGCTGGAGGACGCTCGGATTCGCATGGGCCACGAGCTCGCGAAGGAAGCCCCGGTCGAAGCCGACATGGTGGTCGCGTTTCCAGACTCTGGAACACCGGCAGCGATCGGGTATGCGGAAGCGTCCGGCATCCCGTTTCGTGAAGCGCTCATGAAGAGCCGGTATATCAACCGCACGTTCATCCAGCCGGACCAATCACTGCGCGAATCGGGCGTGATGCTGAAGCTCAATCCGCTGCCTCGCTCGATCAAAGGCAAGCGCGTGATCGCGGTCGACGATTCGATCGTTCGCGGGACCACGTCCCGGCGGATCATCGAGCGTTTGCGCGCCGCCGGTGCGAAGGAGATTCACATGCGGATCTCGAGCCCTCCGATGCGGTTCCCGTGCTTCATGGGCGTGGACATCGGTTCGACCAAGGAGCTGATCGCCTCCGGCCGTTCGGTTGATGAGATCCGGCAGCAGCTCGGCGCGGACTCGCTGCACTACCTCTCGATTCCAGGATTGATCCGCGCCATCGGGCGCGGCACGTCGGAGGAGTTCTGCCGCGCGTGCTTCGACGGCTCGTATCCGGTTCCAGTACCTCAACAGCTCGAAATGGACAAAATGCAGTTCGAGGGGCAGCTCGCCAAGGTTTGAGCTCCGAAGGACTCTCTTACGCCGCGGCCGGCGTGGACATCGAGGCTTACGAGCGCGCGCTCGAGCGCGTCAAGCCACTGATCGCCGCTACGCAGGGGAAAGAGGTCGCGGCCGGCGTCGGTCCGTTCGCGGGCCTCTACCGGCTGCGCGGTGGCGCGCAGCTCGCGGCGAGCGCGGATGGCGTCGGCACGAAGATCAAAGTCGCGATCGCGACGGGACGCCATCGCGGGATCGGTATCGACATCGTGAATCACTGCGTCAACGACATCGCGACCGCGGGGGCCCGTCCGCTGTTCTTCCTCGATTACTTCGCCACGGGACAGCTCGATCCCGAGGTCTTTGCGCAGGTGATCGACGGAATGACTGCAGCGTGTCGCGATGCCGGCTGTGCGCTGCTTGGCGGGGAGACGGCCGAGATGCCGGGCGTCTACGCGCTCGGCGATTACGACCTGGCAGGCTTCATAGTCGGCCTGATCGAGCCTGACGCGAAACGTGAACCGGTCGAGGCCGGCGACGTGTTGATCGGCTTGGCCTCGAGCGGACTGCACACAAACGGCTACTCACTGGCCCGGAAGGTCTTCGAGGGCGTGCCTTTGGACAAGTCACTGGCTGATGCGCTGCTCGAGCCACATCGCTCATATCTGAAGGAGCTCGACCGAATCAAGTGGAAAGCGGCCGCGCACATCACGGGCGGCGGAATCACCGGCAACCTCCCGCGCTCGATTCCCGACGGGCTAGTGGCCAGGGTCGACAAGGGCGCATGGGAGGTGCCTCCGATATTTCGTGAGATCCAGGACCGCGGGCGGGTCTCCCACGATGAGATGTGGGGAACATTCAACATGGGGGTGGGCATGATCCTGGTGGTCGATCCGAAAGACGTACCAAAGAACGCCCTGCTGATAGGTAAGGTCGTGGAGCAGAGCGGCACCGACCGCGTGGAGATCACCTGAGACTCGGCGTTTGCGTCTCGGGTCAGGGAACGAATCTCCGCAACCTCGTCGAGCGTGGTCTCGAGGTGGTAGCGGTCGCAACCAACCGTCCCTCATGCGGAGGCGCCGACTTCACGCGCCGGCGCGGGATCCCGCTCGGCGAGCTGCCGCAGAAGCACTTTCCTTCGCTGGAGGCGCGCGACGAGGCGATGCGAGACTTCTTCGAGGGCCATCGGGTGGAGCTCGTGATCGATGCCGGCTACGACCGCATTCACTCGCAGCCGTTCCTCGACGCATTCGAGGGACGGATCATCAATGTGCATCCCTCGCTGCTGCCAGAGTTCGCCGGAGGAATGGACGCGATCGAGCGCGCGCTGGAAAGTGGAACCAAAGTCACCGGGGCCACCGTCCACATCGTCACCGCGGACCTCGACGCAGGTCCGATCTTGATTCAGGAAGCAGTCCCAATCCTCGAAGGCGATACGGTGGAAACTCTTCAGGCAAGGGTGCATGAAGCCGAATACCGCATCCTGCCCAAGGCAATCGAGTTGATGGAGGCGAGGTTTGCCGACAGCCCTGCTGTCCGTTAGCGACAAGACCGGCCTCGACACTTTCGCCCGCGGCCTGGCTGGGCTCGGGTATGAGCTTTATGCGACCGGCAGCACGATGACGGTGATTCACGAAGCAGGACTCGAGGTCCACGCAGTGAGCGACTTGACCGGATTTCCGGAGATGATGGACGGGCGCATCAAGACCCTGCATCCAGGTGTGCATGCCGGCATCCTCGCCAGGCGTTCGGTTTCAGAGCACATGAGCGCTCTCGAAGCCCATGGACTGCGTCCCATCGATCTCGTATGCGTGAACCTGTATCCCTTCGTCGACACGGTGCTGCGCGCAGGCGTCACGGTCGACGAAGCGATCGAGCAGATCGACATCGGCGGCCCAGCCATGATCCGTGCCGCGGCAAAGAACCACGAGTCGGTCGTCGTGGTGGTGCGGCCTCATCGTTACGGCGAGATCCTGGCCGCGCTAACGGAAGGCACGCTGGATCAGCCGGCTCGGCGACGGCTCGCCGCTGAGGCGTATGCGCACACCGCCGCATACGACACCTGGATCGCCGCTTACATGCACCGGCTCGATCCAGACGGTTTTCCCGAAGAGCTGTCGATCACCGGATTGCTGGCGCAGCCGCTTAAGTACGGCGAGAACGAGCAGCAAAAGGCGGCGTTTTACCGACTGGGACCTGACTCCGGCGGGATCGGCAGTGCGATACAGGTGCAGGGCGGGCCGCCGGGATTCAACAACCTGCAAGATGCCTCGGCCGGATTCCAGCTGGTCATGGACTTCGACCGTCCGGCCGCGGCGATCATCAAGCACATGAACCCATGCGGGCTGGCCGTCGCCGACGATCTCGCCGCCGCGTACCGCATGGCTTATGAGTGCGACAAGATTTCCGCGTTCGGCGGCATCGTCGCCGTCAACCGCCCCCTTGACCGCAAAACCGCCGAGCAGATCGTGGAGATCGTCACGCATGTCGTGATCGCACCTGAGGTCCTGGACGAAGCGAAAGATGTGCTCACCCGGCGCAAGAACATGGTGGTTTTCGCGGCGCCGCCCGCGCGTGCGGGTTTGTTCGACTACGACGTGCGCTCCGTGCCGGGCGGACTGCTGGTGCAGGAATGGGACCGCCTGACGTTCGACCGTGCCAGCTGCAAGGTCGCGACTCGCAGAGCGCCGACCGAAGCGGAGTGGGAGCAGCTTGGCCTCGCGTGGATCGCCGTCAAGCACGTCAAGTCGAACGCGATCGTCCTCTTCAAAGAAGGTGCGGCCGTGGGCGTGGGCGCCGGCCAGATGAGTCGCGTCGAAGCGGTGCAGCTGGCGGTGCTCCGCGCTGGTGATCGGTCGCGAGGCGCCGTGATGGCCTCGGACGCGTTCTTTCCGTTCGCCGACGGACTGGAGCTCGGAGCTCAAGCGGGCGTGACAGCCGTCATCCAGCCAGGCGGGTCGATGAGAGATGCCGATGTCGTCGCCGCCGCCGACGCGGCCGGAATCGCGATGCTCATGACCGGCGTGCGCCACTTCCGCCACTAACCGTGAATCGGCGCTTCGGTGAAGAAGGTCGCGAGCTCTCGTATGGGTCGTACCTGAAAATCCCCGAGCTCTTGTCGCTGCAGCAGCGCTTGAGCGAAGAGAACGACGAGCTGCTCTTCATCGTCGCCCATCAGGTCTACGAGCTCTGGTTCAAGGTCGTCCTTTTCGAGCTCGAAGCCGCGCGCGACCGGATCGACGCCGATGACCTGTTCTTCGCCCGCCACCACCTGCACCGTGTGCATGTGATCGAAAAGCTGCTCATCGAGCAGATCGAGGTCCTGGAGACGATGTCCCCGCAGGACTTTCTCGCGTTTCGCTCGAAGCTGGCTCCGGCGAGTGGATTTCAATCGGTCCAATTCCGAGAGATCGAATTCCTCTCGGGGTTGAAGGAGCCGAAATACGTGGCTCGTCTCGAGCTCACACCCGACGAAGCGACACGTTTGAAGAAGCGCCTCGAGGAACCAACCCTGGACGATGCATTTCGCGCACTGGTCGAACGCCGCGGCTCACCTGCGCTGCTGGAGATCTTTCGTAACCGGGAGCGCTACAGCGACGTCTTCGATGTCGCCGAGGCGCTGCTCGATCACGACGAAGCATTCGCACAGTGGCGTGCGCGACACGTGCTGATGGTGGAGCGCCAGATCGGCGGCAAGACAGGCACTGGAGGCAGCACCGGTGCGCAGTACCTTCGGACCACGCTCGACAAACGGTTTTATCCGGAGCTGTGGGAAGTCCGCTCGGAACTGTGAGCGAGCCGTTCCCCGGCGAGCGCCCCGAGCACCACATGAAGAAGACGCACGTCGAACGTCCTCGCGTCACCTGTGGTTCGTGCAAAAAATTTGACGGCACCGCGTGGTGCCGTCACTGGAACTTTCACACCACGGCGGAATCACCGCCGTGTCGCTTTTACGCGGCCAGAAGCCGCTGACGCGGAGTCACGCCGCCTGAGCTTCTGCTTCAGATTCGGCGCTCGTCAGTCGCTCAGCCTCACGACGCGAACTGGTGCGAAGAACTGTGAGGACGACTGCGATCGCCGCGGCAACCGAGGCCGCCGCGAGCACGAACCCGAGCTGGTATCCGCTGCTGAGCGCGACCTGGAGCTGGTAGCCCTGCGCGTACAGCGCCCTGGCGTGATCGGTGGAAACCGTGCCGAGCGTCGCAAGTCCGAGCGCGCCGCCAACCTGCGTTGTGACGTTGTTGAAGCCAGAGGCCAAGCCGGCGTCGGCCGGGCGAATCTCGGACATGGAGATCGACAGCAACGGCATGAACGAAGAGCCGGCGCCGATACCGAGCAACAGGTACGCGACGAACAGCGTTGGGAAGTAGCCTGCGGTGGTGATCGTCTGCGACAGCAGGACGAGAGCGGTGACGAGGATGGTCAGTCCGCCGATTGTCAGGTTGCGCGCGCCGAATCGAGCCATCAAGCGCGCTGACAGACCCGACGACATCGCGCCCACTGCGAGCGTGGTTGGAAGAAATCCCAGCCCCGTCTCGAAAGCGCTGTAGCCCTTCACGTGCTGCATGTAGAGGGCGCCCACGAAGAAGTTCGTGAACATCCCCGCAAAGAGCAAAGCTCGAGCCGCGCTGCCCCCTGTCAGGGTGCGCATCGTCAACACACGCAGCGGCAAGATTGGGTTCGATATCCGCCACTCGACCGCGAGGAAGAGGGCGAGCAACAGAACCGATGCGGCGGCGAACTCAAGCGTGTGCGTGGACAGCCAACCGTAGTCCGATGCCGTGACGATGGCGTAGACCCCAACCATCAGGGAGGCCGTGATCAGGATCGCGCCGCCGATGTCGACGCCGCGCTCGAGACCGATCGCTTCGTTTTGCTGGATCAGCCAGAAGCCGAGCGCCATGGTCACGATCCCGATCGGCACGTTGATGAAAAAGATCCAGTGCCAGTTGAGGGAGGAGGTCAAAAATCCGCCGGCCAGAAGTCCGAGTGACCCGCCTGTAGCTATGACCAGCGAAAAGATGCTCATCGCCTGGGCCCGCTCGGCGGGCTTCTGAAACTCGGTCACGATGATGGCGATGATCACGCCCGTCGCGAGCGAACCGCCGAGCCCCTGTAGGAAGCGGCCGACGATCAGGTGGTCCGGCCCTTGCGCGAACCCGCTGCCGACCGACGCAACCGTGAACAGGAAGACACCGGCCAGGAACACGTTGCGCCGGCCGATGAGATCGCCGAGCCGCCCGGCTACCAAAAGGAAGCTGGCGTAAGCGATCACGTACGCGTTGACCACCCAGGTCAAGCCGGCCTGGGTGAACTGAAGGTCGCGCTGGATGTAGGGCAGCGCGACGTTGACGATCGTGGTGTCGAGCATGACCATCAGCTGGCCCATGCAGACCACGACCAGGGAAATCCACCTTCTCAGATTTGAATTCATGACGCCTCCAAACGAACCCGACCGAATCATTGACGATCACTATAACAGGATCATCCTATTATCTATTGCATAATTTTGGTTGGATTATTTGGGCGCCGGGAAGATTAAGAGTTGGTGATAAGATCAATGGACGTGAAGAGTGGAGATCAGCGGTCGAACCAGGGGGTCGTTTCCCTGCTGACCCAGCTCCACAAGGCGGTCAACCGCCGGACCTCAGAAGAGCTACTGGGCATGCGCTTCAAGCCCTACATGACCTTGGGCTACATCCGGGACCATCCGGGCGTCACCCAGCAGGAGCTGGAAAGCGCCCTGTTCATGGATGCCAATACCGTGGTTTTGATCCTCAACGAGCTCGAAGCGGCCCAGTTCTCGGTTCGCCGCCGCGACCCGCAGGACCGCCGCCGGCACATCGTGGACATCACAGACGCCGGCCGGAAGGCGATCGAGCGTGCCGACAAGGCGCGGGAGAGCCTGGAGGACGAGGTCCTGTCCGGCCTGTCGGCGGAGGAGCGCAAGGCGCTGCGACGGCTGCTGGAGCGAGTTCTCGAGAGTCTGGTTCAGCCCGCAGCCGAGGCTCGCACCTAGTCAGAACCTCGGATAGGCGCGACAGACTGAATTCGAGAGCGACTATGCGGATTTCTCGGGGCTAGTTCAGCCTCTCCAGGATCATGGCCATGCCCTGGCCGCCGCCGACGCACATCGTCTCCAGACCGTAGGTGGCGTTCTTCTCCCGCAGCCCGTTGAGCAGCGTGCACAGGATCCGGGCGCCGGTCATGCCGAACGGGTGACCGAGCGCGATCGCCCCCCCGTGCGGATTCAGCTTTTCGCTGAACGGGTCGACGCCGATGCCGCGCGCTGAGGGGATGACCTGGGCCGCGAACGCTTCATTGATCTCCACGATGTCGATGTCGTCGATCGTCATCTTGGCCCGCTTCAGCGCTTGCTTGCTGGCGTCGATCGGGCCGAGGCCCATGAATTCCGGCTCCAGCGCAGACAGTCCGGTCGATACGACGCGCGCGACCGGCTTGAGTCCAAGCTCTTTCGCACGCTTGTCCGACATCACGACCACGGCTGCCGCACCGTCGTTGAGGGGGCACGAGTTGCCGGCCGTGACTTCCCCGCCGGGGCGGAATGCCGGCTCCAGGGCGGCGAGCGCTTCCAGCGATGTGTTTCGACGTGGACCATCGTCCTTGGTGAATGTCTGACCGTTGGGCAGTGGGACTGGAACGATCTCCTTTTCGAAGAACCCGTCGTCCTGAGCGTGCACAGCGCGCTGCTGGCTCTGAAGGGCGAAGCGATCCATGTCTTCGCGGCTGATCTTTTCGCGAACGCGCACGTTTTCCGCGGTTTGGCCCATCGCGATGTAGATGTCTGGATATTCCTCGGTGTTTCCCGGCACAAGCTTGGGGTTGTAGGTGTCGGGCGCATCGGGATAACCGCTGCCGTAGCGCGAGACGCATTCGACGCCGACCGACAGGAACACGTCGCCTTCGCCGGCTTCGATCGCGTGCGTGGCCATCCGGGTCGTCATCAACGAAGACGAGCAGTAGCGGTTGACCGTCACGCCTGGAACGTCGAGCCGAGCCAGGATCGAGACCACACGGCCGATGTTGTGACCCTGCTCGCCGCCGGGCAGACCGCATCCGCAGATGAGGTCTTCGACTTGCGTAGGGTCGAGCTCCGGCACCTTGTCGAGGACTTTGGTCACCACGTGCGCAGCCAGGTCGTCCGGCCTGACGTCGACCAGGGAACCCTTGCGTGCACGCCCGATCGGGGAGCGCCCGTACGCGACGATCACAGCTTCAGTCATGGGACGTTTATACGCCGAACCGGAGCCTAGGTTCTCGATCCGGAGTGCGCGAAGGCCCAGAAACCGATGTACGTGAGCGCAATGATCCCGAGGACTATCAGCACGCTGTTCGTGACCCATCCGCTCACCGCGAGGATCACGAACAATGCGGGGAGCCACAGCGCTCCGGCCAGTTCTGTCCGGCCCAGTGACCGGTAGCGACGGCTTTCGATCAACAGCTCGCGCGGCAGCCGTTCGTCGGGGTCGAGCGGGGCGAAGATCTTGTACATGCTCGGCCGCTCGAGGCTCCGCAGGTCCCGCTCCTCAAGCCGTCTCATCATTTCCTCTTGGTCGTCGCCTTCGTTTTACCACCGCTCGCGGGCTTTGCGGCAGCGGGTTTTTTGGCGCCGGTTTTGGCGGCTGCCGGTTTTTTGGCAGCCGGCTTCTTCGCCGCGGGCTTTGTGGCCGCAGAGGCCCTAGCCGGCGGTTTTGGCGATGGCTTCGCTCGCGCCGGCTCAGGAGCCTGTGCTTCCGCCGGGACAGCCTCCGGCTCCGCGACCAATTCGGGCTCAGGCGCTGCGACTCCCATCGAGCTCGAGAGCGTGCGGTGGCAGCTCTCACAAGAGACGATGGTGCGCACCAACGTCCCCAGCACGTGCTCTTCGCGGCGCAGGTTGCGCGTGCGGCCACAGAAATTGCAGTAGCCGACTTCGGTCGTGACCTTGACTTCGCCGGGGCGCTTGTTCATGTCCATCTAAGTTACCTGTAGTAAACTCTCGACCGGAGTCCTTTAAGTCCGACACAGAGAGGTCGGGAAGGAGGTTTTTTCGTGGCTGTCACGGCTCGACTCCGACATGTGATCGAGAGTCAACAGTTTTCCCGATCCCTCCTCGTGGATCTTTTCGCACGCGCACAGGAGATGAAGCGCGAGCCCCACCGGTTCATGGGACGTCTCGAGGGTCAGGTCATGGCGGCGCTGTTCTACGAACCGTCGACGCGAACGCGGCTCT
>DATLKH010000268.1:0-1651 GCA_035538475.1 Candidatus Dormiibacterota bacterium
CAAGACCGCGGTCTTGAACAGCGACTTCACCCAGGGCGCCTGGATCAACGTGCCGGTCAATGTCGCGGCCGGAGGCACGGTGACCATCACCGCCAACCGGGTGGCCGGTCCCAACGCCGTCCTCTCCGGAGTCTTTCTCGGCTGACGAGCGCTACCAGGTACGGGTGATTTTCTGGATGGCTCGCGGCCGGTCGGGATCCATGCCGCGCGCGACCGCGAGCTGATGCGCCAGCAGCTGGCCCATGACGGCCAGGGGAATCGGAGTCAGCTCCTCGGGCAGTCCGGAGTCGTCAGCCAGGCGAATCACATCGCATCCCTTCTGCTCGAGCCGAACGCGTGTCGATTCGAGATCTGATTCGACCAGGCCGCCTCCATCGATCAACAGCACGGGAAGGCTCGCGTCGACGATCGCGATCGGCCCATGCTCGAAGTCCGCGAGTGACCACGCCCGGGCGAGCACATAGCTCGTCTCGCTCAACTTCAGAGCGATCTCCTCGGCCGTGCAGAAGTTGAATCCCCGACCGAGCACCACGGCGCGCGGTCCTTTGAGCTTGGGCAGAAAGGCACCCAGCTCGTCTTCTCTTTTCAGCGCTCGCGCCACGGCGTGTGGCACCGAAGCGAGAGCTGTCTCGAATGCCGGATCCGGGTCGATCGCCTGCGAGATGAGCGCAAGGGCAAGGACGCTGGCCGTATAGGTCTTTGAGGCCGGGACGCTGAGCTCTTGTCCGGCTTGCATGGCGAAGACGAGCTCGGCCGCGTGGGCCAGCCGAGATTCTGGATTGTTCGTGATCGCGAGAGTCACACATCCCTGACGGCGCCCCTCCTCGACCACCGCAATCACATCCGGCGATTCGCCTGATTGTGAAATTCCGATCACGCACTGACCCGCGAGTCGAGGCGGCGTCGAGTACGTGGTGAAGAGCGACGGCGCGGCCAGCGCGACAAGCGAACGGTTGCGCACGCCGAACAGATACTTCGCGTAAAGCGCGGCGTTGTCGGAGCTTCCGCGCGCCGCGATCACGAACCCCCGCGTCTCAGACCCGCGAATCCGCGCGCCAATCGCTCGGGCCTCGTCCGCGTGCTCCAGCAATCGCGCAGCGACCTCAGGCTGCTCGGCGATCTCAGCGTGAAAGCGGCTCATCGCACAAGCAGCGCTTCGGCGAGCCGTACCGCGCCTTCGACCGGAGGCTCTTCGAGACGCATGCACGCTGCCCCGAGCCGCTGCCGCACCGCCGACTCGAGCTCGGGTTGATTGAGCATCAGGCCACCCGCCAGCACGACCGGCCCATCGATTTTCAGCGTATCTCGCAAGTCGTGAACGAGCCGGACCAGCTCCTGCGCGGCGCGATCGACGATGTCTCGCGATCCGGCGTCGCCGTCAGCTGTGTCGAACACCACCGACGCGAAGCCGGCCCACTGCATGGGCTCGTGCATCGCGTGGAGCCGTGCGAGGAGCTGTCGCGGATCAGTCGCCCGGCAAGCTTCGAGCAGCGCACCGCCGAGTGCGCCAACCTCGTCGCCCGCATCGGTTCGGGCCATGACCAGCCGCGCCGCCTCGCGCGTGATCCAGACCGCGCTGCCTTCGTCCCCGACCATCCAGCCCCAACCTCCGCGCTGCGCCTCCCGGCCGTCTCGAGTGCGGCCGAACGCA
>DATLKH010000269.1:0-2955 GCA_035538475.1 Candidatus Dormiibacterota bacterium
ACTCCGATAATCAAACTGTGTCCGCCCCCGTCAAACCCTCCCCCTCCTCCCCACCTCCAACCGCGCCGGCAATCAACGCCAAAGCGCTCGAGCTGAAAAAGGAGAACCGCGACTTCCTTTTGGGGATGCATCGCGAGATGCAGCTGATCCGCCGGTTCGAGGAGCGCGCGCAGGAGCAGTACACAAAAGCCAAGATCGGCGGCTACTGCCACCTCAACATCGGTGAGGAAGCGACGGTTGTCGGCGGCATTCTCGCCCTGAAGTCGAACGACTGGGTGTTCACCAGCTACCGCGAGCACGGCCACGCGATCGCGCGAGGTGTCGATCCGAAAGCGGTGATGGCCGAGCTGTTCGGCAAAGAAACCGGCACGTCGCATGGACGGGGCGGTTCGATGCACCTCGTCGACTACAGCCGCAGGTTCATGGGTGGGTATGGAATCGTCGGCGGCCATTTGCCGCTGGCGGTCGGCGGCGCGTGGGCGGTCAAGTACCGCAAGCAGCCGGACGTGGTGTTCTGCATGTTCGGCGACGGCGCCACCAACATCGGCGCGTTTCACGAGTCGCTCAACATGGCCAAGGTCTTCGACCTGCCGGTCGTGTGGTTCTGCGTCAACAACCGATACGGCATGGGCACACCAGTCGAAAAGGCGTCCGCAGTCGCCGACGTCTACAAGAAGGCGTGCGCATACGACATGGAGTCGATCCAGATCGATGGAATGAATCTGCGCGAGGTCATGCTCCGGACGAGCGAGATCGTCGAGAAGACGCGCAAGGATTCAGTGCCGCGATTCATCGAGTCGCTGTGCTATCGGTTCCGCGGCCACTCGGTGGTGGACCCGGACAAGTACCGCTCCGAAGATGACAAGGTCAAGTGGCGCAAAGCGGACCCGATCGTGGCGTTCGAGCACGAGCTCGAGACCAGCGGACTTGCCGACGAGGAGTACTTCAAGAACGTCCGCCAGAAAGTCGACGCCGAGGTGAAGGACATCATCCAGTACGCGGATGACAGCCCTGACCCGAATCCGAACGACCTCTACAAGTACACGTACGCCGGTGAGTGGGACGATCGCCCAGAGCTGCGCGCGGAGAGTGTTTAGTGGCGACGGCAGTCAAGGCTGAAGAGAAGCTCTATCGCGTGGCGCTGCGCGAGGCGCTGGCTGAAGAGATGGAGCGCGACGACACCATCTTCTTGATCGGTGAGGACATCGGAAAGTTCGGCGGCGCGTATCGCGTCACCGAAGGATTGCTCGATCGCTTTGGCCCTCAACGCGTGGTGGACGCGCCGATCGCCGAGGAAGTGATCGTCGGAACCGCCATCGGCTCGGCGATGCTCGGGCTGCGACCGGTGGTGGAGATGATGACGATCAACTTCTCGCTGATCGCATACGACCAGATCGTCAACAACGCGGCAAAGATCCGCTACATGTTCGGTGGCGAGGTCAAAGTCCCGATGGTCATCCGCATGCCCGGCGGCGCGGGCCATCAGCTGTCGGCGCAGCACTCACACAGCTTCGAAGTGCTGTACGGGTTGATCCCCGGATTGCTTGTGGTCGCGCCGACGACACCCGAAGACGCAAAGGGGATGTTGAAGTCGGCGATTCGCTCGGACAATCCAGTGATGTTCCTCGAATCGATGAGCCTCTACAACACCAAGGGACAGGTGCCGGAGGGCGACTACACCACGCCCCTCGGCAAAGCCGCGGTGCGCCGGAGCGGCTCTGACATCACGATCGTCGGAGTCTCGAGGATGGCCGTGCTCGCGAACGAGGCCGCGCGTCAGCTCGAGGAGGAGGACATCGACGCCGAGGTCATCGACCTGCGCTCGATCCGTCCCATCGATTGGCCGCCGATCGTCGAATCCGTGCGCAAGACCACGCGCTGCGCGGTGGTCGAAGAAGGCTGGTCGACTTATGGCGTCACCGCCGAGGTCGCGGCCGGTGTGCAGGAACGCTGCTTCGATTATCTCGATGCTCCAGTCCGCCGCCTTGGCGGTGCGCAGGTGCCCATGCCCTACGCAATGGGCCTGGAGAAGGCGTCGATTCCCACCAGCGAAGACATCAAGCGACTCGTGCGCAGCACCCTGGGCAAGAAACCCGATGTCTGATGTGAAGGTAATGAGAGGAAACCCAGATGGTTTCCTCTCATCGCGGCGTCGGCAAAGCCGACCCTGCGGCGAGCCGCAGGGCAAGCGCCGCTGCTCTCCTTCCGGAGAAAGGAAGAGCTATGTCTGATGTGAACATGCCGAAGCTCTCCGACACGATGGAGGAGGGCACGATCGTCGAGTGGAAGAAGAAGGACGGGGATCAAGTCAAGACCGGCGATGTGCTCGCCGAGGTCGAATCGGACAAGGCGACGTTTGACCTCGAGGCGGATTCCGACGGCGTCCTGAAGATCCTGGTCGAGCAAGGTGTGCCTGCAAAGATCGGCGCTCCGATCGCGCGGATCGGCGAGGGTGGCGCGACTGAAGCCCCCAAGAAAGAGCAGCCACCGCCGAAGAAAGAGCAACCAGCCCCGAAAGCTGAGGCGCAAGCGAAAACCAAGGAGCCAGAAGCCGGGGCGGAGCCGGCTCAAGAGTCAGCTCCGCCCTCTGAAGCTCCGCCCCCTCAGGCCGCTCCTCAGCCGGCTCCCCGCCAGAGAGAAGCGGATGGAGGCGATGGGCAGATCAAGGCTTCCCCGCTGGCCAAGCGGCTCGCTGCGGAGAGGGGCGTCGATCTGGCGTCGATTCAGGGCACAGGCCCTGAAGGCCGGATCGTGAAGGAAGACGTCCTCGCGGCCTCGAGCGCCAAGCCATCGCTCGAGCGCAGGCGTGTGCAACCAGGCGCAGCCCGACCGGCGGGGCCAGATGTCGAAGCCGTCGAGCCGAACCGCATGCAGGCGACCATCGCGCGCCGTATGGCCGAGGCCAAGAGCACGATTCCGGAGTTCCAGGTCACTGTCGAGGCGCGCGTCGACGAT
>DATLKH010000270.1:0-3298 GCA_035538475.1 Candidatus Dormiibacterota bacterium
ATTCAGGTCTTTTTCGCTCACCCCGCGCGCTCGAGCCAGCTGCCGGATCGAGCGGCCGGTGCGCATCGATTCCTTCGCCAGCTTCGCCGCTTCGTCATAACCGACGACCGGATTGAGCGCTGTGGCCAGCATCGGGCTGCGTTCGACCAGCTCCGGTCCGCGGTCCGTGGCCTGCAGTCCCTCCACGCATCGCTCCGAGAAATTACGGGTGGCCGCGGCCAGCAGGCTGATCGATTCGAGCATCGAAAATCCGGCCACGGGCATCATCACGTTCAGCTCGAAGATGCTGCCCGTTTGACCGCAGATCGTGATGGTCGCGTCATTGCCGTACACCCGGGCGATCACCATCAGCAGTGACTCGATGATCACCGGATTGACCTTGCCCGGCATGATGCTCGATCCCGGCTGCGTTTCCGGAAGCTTCAACTCGCCCAGGCCTGCAATCGGTCCGGTGCCCATCAGGCGGACATCTGAGCCGATCTTCCAGAGGCTCGTGGCGATGGTGCGCAGCGCACCGTGCGCCGCCACCAGCGCGTCGAGCGTGGCTTGCGCATAGAAGTGATTCCCGGCTTCGCGCAGCGGCAGCTTTGTCTCCTTGGCGAGGCGAGCCACGGCCACCTTTGCGTATTGAGGATGTGAATTGATTCCAGTGCCGACCGCAGTTCCGCCCAGTGGCAGCTGAGCCAGCTCGGCAATTGCGCCCTCTGCGCGTCGAATTGATTCTTCGATCTGGCCGGCATATCCGCGAAATTCCTGTCCCAGTCGAATCGGCGTCGCATCCTGGAGGTGAGTACGGCCCGTTTTGATCACCGGCCAGAATTCCTTGCTTTTTGCCTCGAGCGCGCGCTGAAGACGCTCGAGCGCAGGAATCAACTCATCGTGGATGGCCACCGCGGACGCGAGCTGAATCGCTGTTGGGATGACGTCATTCGATGACTGGCACAGGTTGACGTGATCGTTTGGATGGACGAGCTTCGAGCCGCGCTCGCCACCCAACAGCTCGGTCGCGCGATTCGCGATGACTTCGTTGGCGTTGGTGTTGGTCGACGTGGCCGATCCGGTTTGGTAAACATCGATTGGGAACTGATCGTCGAGCTTTCCATCGATGACTTCTTGCGCGGCTGCGGCAATCGCACGAGCGCGGCGGCGCGCCAGCAAACCCAGCTCGCGGTTGGTCTGTGCGGCGGCTCTTTTGACCATGCCCAAAGCGCGTATGAATCGCCGGGGCATCGGTAGGCCTGAGATTTGAAAGTTGAGAACGGCCCGCTGCGTCGACGCGCCGTAGTAGGCGTCGGCCGGGACCTCCATCTCTCCCATGGAGTCGCGCTCGATCCGGGTCCTCTTAGCCAACGATCGTGATTCTAAAGTTCCTTCTCGATGCGATTGGCCGCGGTCGACATCGGCAGCAACACCGTCCATGTCCTCGTCGCCGATGTGGTCCGCGGGCGGCTGGAAGAAGTCGCGCATTACGTCGAGATGCCGGAGCTCGGTCCGAGCGTCTCGCGCACCGGTGCGATCGGCAGCCGAGCGCGGGTGGCGATCAAGGCGCTGCGAAGCGTGATCGCCCAGGCGCAGACCCATGGCTACGACCAGCTGATCGCCAGCGCCACGCAGGCGGTGCGGCAGGCGTCGGACGGGGCGGCTTTCGTGCGTCAGGCGTCCAGCGCCATCGGCGTCCCGGTTCACGTCATCTCCGGGCGAAGGGAGACTGAGCTCAGCTTCCTCGGCGTGGCCAGCCGTCACGCCATCCGGCGGGAGTGGGCGATGGTCGATCTGGGCGGTGGCTCGACCGAGGTGGTGATTGCACGGGGCGAGGAGATGCTGCGTTCCGCCTCCCTGCCCATCGGCTCGGGCGTGCTGGCCAGCACCTACCTTTCCGACCCGCCGGCTGCCGAGGAGCGCGCCCGGCTGCGCAAAGCAGCGCTGCGCGAGCTGACCCACGCTCCGGACGGTGACGTCGAGCGGCTGGTGGCGACAGGGGGCACGGCCTCGAACATGCCCCTCGTGCTGACGCGCCGCAATCCGCCCTCGGTCTTGACGACGGCCGATCTCTTGGCCTGCGAAACCAAGCTGGACCGCCATCGCGCTCGGCATGTGGCCGCGATGGTGGGCCTCGAGGTGAGCCGGGTCAAAGCGCTTCGTGGGGGTATCGAGGCGCTGCTCTTGCTCCTCGATTGGTACGGGCTCGCGCTCCTTCACGTCAGCCACGAAGGGCTCCGGCACGGGATGCTCCTGGCCTTTCTGCAACGGGGAGGAGATTGGTGGCGGGACGGGTAGATTAGATCCATGGAATTGATTCGCGAGCGGGGTGCGGCGCTGAAAACGTCGCTGGCGCTGACCTGCGGGGTTCTGTTAGTCGAACTGGCAGGTGGGCTGCTGGCCCACTCGCTCGCGTTGCTCTCCGACGCCGGTCATGTCTTGACCGACGTATTCGCCCTGGGCCTCGCCTGGTTTGCGGTCGAGCAGTCGAAGCGCCCCGGCGATCCCAAACGCAGCTACGGCTATCACCGAGTCAGCATCCTGGCGGCGCTCTTCAACTCGGTGGTTCTGATCCTGATCGTGCTCGGCATCGTGGCCGAAGCGATCCGCCGGCTCGCCCAGCCGCAGCCGGTACAGGGCGGAATCGTGATCGCGGCCGCATTGGCCGCGATCGCCGTGAACGCCTTCGTCGTCCTCAACCTTCGCGGGCACAGCGGGAACTTGAACATGCGGGCTGCTTTGCTGCACGTCACAGGTGATGTCGCCGCATCAGTTGGCGTTGTGATCGGCGGAGTTGTGATCCTGATCTTCGGTTGGGTCTACATCGATCCGCTGCTGTCGATCGGAATCGCCGGCTTGATCGCTTTCGGCGCGTTCAGGATCGTGCGGGAGACTGTGAACCTGCTCATGGAGGGCACGCCCCCCGCCATCGACGTGAACGCCGTAACAGACGAGATCGAGCGAACCACCCTGGTCGCCGGCGTCCACGATCTGCACGTGTGGGCGCTGTCGTCAGATGAGACCGCCCTGAGCTGCCACGTCGTCGTCGACGAGGAGATTGCGCTGGCTGATGCCGAGCACGCGGTCCGGGATCTGGAAGGTCGTCTGTGCGAGCGCTTTGGAATCGGCCACACCACGATCCAGGTGGAAAGCTGCCATCCGTGTGCCGAGATCCATCATGGCGCCGGCGAGCACAATCACCCGCACAGGGTGCTGCTCAAGACGCCGGGGTCGCCAGCGCCTCCTCGCGCTGCAGGATCCTCCGCGCCACCGCGATAGCCGCCGCGTACGTCGAGTCCATCCCGCGATGACTGAGTCC
>DATLKH010000271.1:0-1614 GCA_035538475.1 Candidatus Dormiibacterota bacterium
CGATTAGCATCGGCGGCCTGAAAGGCAAGCCCGTCGTGCTCAACTTCTGGGCCTCGTGGTGCGGACCGTGCGTGGACGAGTCCAGTGTCCTTGCCGGCGGTCAGAGCTCCCGCCCCAACGTCCAGTTCCTTGGCGCCGACAGCCGTGACACCACTGCCTCTTTCCAGAGTTTCGAGGAGCAGCACCACCACACCTACCCGGCAGGCCCGATCATCACCGGCTCGTATCAGTCGTACGGCGTCGCAGGCCTGCCCGCGACGTTCTTCATCGACTCCCAGGGGATCGTAGTGGCGTCATTTACCGGTCCGCTCAGCGAGAACGTCTTGAACCACTATCTGCAGCTGATCACGACATGAGCGGTGTCTTCCGATGGGGCATCCCCGTGGCCATCGTTGCCGCCTGCGTCGGCTACCTGATCTACTCGGCCTCCGGTGGCACGAGCGTGTACTACCTGACCGTCTCGCAGCTGCGCACGCAAGCGCCTGTAGGTGACGTTCGCGTGGCGGGCGTCGTGCAGAACGACGTCCAGAAATCCGAGGGCGGCATGCACGTGACGTCCACGGAGAAGGACGGCACCGCTTCGCTGCCGGTCGAATACACGGGCACGCTGCCCGACATCTTCCAGCCCGGCATAACCGTCGTGGCGGAAGGCAAGCTGGGCCGGGACGGCGTGTTCCACGCGACGACCTTGCTCGCGAAGTGTCCGTCTCGGTTCTCGACCAAGCCATATACCCAGTGATACTCGGCTACATCGGCGCGGGCGCCTTGCTCGCGGGACTCGTCCTCGGCGGATTCGCGGCGCTGCTTTTGTTCTTCGCCGGATGGCGCGAGGCGGAAGTCTTCATCCAGGTCGGCCGGCGCGCATTCTTTGGCGCCGCGGCCATGGTTGTGATCGCGGCCGTAGTGCTCGAGGTCGCGTTGCTGACACACGATTTCTCGCTCGCGTATGTCGTCGAGCACACCGACATTGCGACACCGACCGCGCTTGTGGCCGCCGCCTTCTACGGCGGACAGGAAGGGTCGTTGCTGTACTGGACCCTCATCCTCGGACTGCTCGGCAGCGCTTCGCTCGTCGCGGCGCCGGCGCTCGGGGCGCGCATCACCGCATACGCGACCGGGATCCTGGCGTCGATCCTCACCTTCTTCCTCTTCGTGCTGGCGGTCGTGGCGAGCCCCTTCGACCTGCTGGAGACCACGCCACCCGACGGACTTGGACTCAACCCAGTGCTGCGGGACGGCGGCATGCTGATCCATCCACCGGTTGTCCTGGCTGGGTTCGCCGCGTTCGCGGTTCCATTCGCCTTCGCGTGCGCGACGCTCATGGCCGGACGCTCGGATGCGGCGTGGATCCGGCACACCAGACGTTTCGCCCTACTCGCGTGGAGCCTGCAGAGCGCCGGCTTGCTGCTCGGCATGTGGTGGGCGTACCACGTGCTCGGTTGGGGCGGCTACTGGAGCTGGGACCCGGTCGAAAACGTTGCGCTGATGCCGTGGCTCGCCACGACCGCATACCTGCACTCATCGCAGGTCCAGGAGCGGCGAGGGCGCTTGAGGACTTGGAACATCGGACTGGTCATCCTCGCGTTCCTGCTCGTGGTCTTCGGCACGTTCATC
>DATLKH010000272.1:0-2869 GCA_035538475.1 Candidatus Dormiibacterota bacterium
GGCCGATGAAGCGCTCGCGTCGGTGGCGTTTACGGTCGCCGAAGAGGGCGAGACCACCGTGACCGCCGACCTCAAAGTCGACTATTTGCGGGCGGCCAGGCCTGGAAAGCTGATCGCGCGCGCGACGGTCAGGCACCGGACCCGCCGGCTCGCCTTCTGTGAAGCCACCGTTGAGCAAGCGCACGGTCAGATCGTGGCCGAAGCTCGCGCCGTCATCGCGTACGTGAAGGCGTAGTCGAGACCGTTTGTCCGGACCGGTGTGCATTCGGGCTAGATTGGGGTCGCGATGGTCCGGCCCGCAGAGCTCCGGGATGCCGCAGCGATCGCCCGCGTCCACGTCGAGACCTGGCGCACCGCGTACCGCAGATTGCTCCCCCAGGAATACCTCGCTTCGCTTGACCAAGCCGCATACGAAGGCCGGTGGAAACGAATCCTCGAGACGGACGCGAACAAGGTATATGTCGCCGAAAACGACGGCCACGTCGTTGGGTTCGCGTCCGCGGGGCCAGAGCGCGCCGGTGAGCCTGGATTCTCAGGTGAGCTGTACGCGATCTATGTCCTGGCGTCCGCGCAAGGACAGGGTCACGGACGGGGTCTCGTCAAAGCCTCGGTCGGCGGCCTTCGCGAGCTGGGGCTCGCGGACATGATCGTCTGGGTGCTGAAGGACAACCCTTCCCGCAGGTTCTATGAGCAGCTAGGCGGGATCTATCTCAGAGAGCAGCCGTTGACGATCGGATCGGCGGTCGTCCAGGAGGTTTCGTACGGCTGGAAACGCCTCGAAGACGTGCGGGCTTAAGCCGGCGGCGGCAGCGGCGACTGGCTGAAGTCGAAGCAGTCTTCCAACGCATCGGCGGCTTTCGTTCGCGCGTTGAGCGAAGGCAATCCGAAGTTGGTCTCGCAAAACTTGAGCAAGCTCACGTGCGAGTGCTGCTTGTGCGAGACGTAGCCCTTCTTTGCATACGGGCTCAGCACCAGACATCCGACCCGCCCGCCAAAACGAAACTGCGTGCCGTCGGTCCATTTCTCGACCTCGGGTGGCGCGACATGATCCCACCAGCCGCCCCAATCGTCCCACGTGATGAAGATCGCAACCTGGGGCCAGAGGCCCGCGTCGACGACTGCCTGCACTTGGCTCACGGTCCATTGACTGCCCTTGCTCACGTCACCTGCGCCCTGGGCGCGCTGCGCGGCAGTGTCGGCGGGGTGCTCGCTCATGATCTCGTCGGAGTAGAGCCATGAGACCGACGGCAGCTTGCCCGCGGCTGCATCAGTCGCGAACTGCTGCCACGCGTGCTTTTTGCCGGCCGTGTATTTGATGAATTCGAACGCATAACCGTTGTAGTTGCCCCACGAAAGCCCTGCGGCATCGAGCAGCGACGGCAGCGAGGGCTGGTCGTACAGCGGCGGACCAGGATGCTTGCGGTAGTTGCTGGACGGATTGTCGATCAGCTTCGAGTCGGCCATGATCAACATCAAGTGGTTGGGCGTCGACGGGCCCGCCACGTCGGTGTAGTAGTTGTCGCAAAGCGTGTATTGGCTCGCATAACCCCAGTAGTGCGGGATATCGCTCTGCGGGAACGCCACGCGGGGTGCGGTTTGATCCCTTTTCAACCAGGCGTCGTGGCGATGGTCAGGATCCTTGGGCGGCGGATTCGGGCTCGCGGCCAGCGCCACGCCGTTGCCGCCGGGAAACGTTCCGAAGTAGTTGTCGTATCCGTGGTTCTCCTTGACGATGATGACCACGTGCTTGATCGGCGAATTGGTCGGTGGTGCAGTGCCGCCGCCTCGGCTCGGCCGCTTACGCGGTGCTCGCTTCGATTTCACTGGCACTGGTTGGCCTGGTTGGACCATTCGAGCTGAACCGTGTATTGACCCAGCTGCTTGGTTCGGCACGCGCAAATGTCACCGATCTCTCCGTTCCGCTCGGCGTGCATCAATCCGCTCCTTGATAAGAGGTGGGTTCGCCAGTTCGTGTGGCGACCCGCATGGGCACGAATGCCGTGCCCGCGCTCAGCAGGCAGACCACCGTAATCGCAAGGAACGTGTAGGTCGGGGACGCGGTGAACAGGGCGCCGCCAGCCAGGGCACCCACGATCTGCAGCCCAGTCTGCACCGTTTGATAGACGCCCTGCGTGCGTGCGTATTCGCCGGGTTCCGCGACTCGGCTCACCTCTGCCAGGAGGCTCGGCATTCCCGAGATGGATGCAAGGCCCTCGAGCAAACCCAAGGCGATCAGCCACGGGACCGAGGTGATGAACGGATACAGCGCCGCGAAAAAGGCCGTGGCGAGAAGCGCGCCGATTATGAAACGGCGGGCACCAAAGCGATCGCTGAGCGCCCCGGCTATGCCGCTCGCAAACGTGGCCGGCAGAGCGAACGCCATGAACGAAAGCCCGACCTCGAACGTGTTCGCGCCGCGGTAGACCATGTAAAGGGACCAGATCGTGTCGTATGCGCCGATCATGAAGGCGGTTCCGACGCCGAGCAGGATGAGCGGCACCAGCCGGCGCGCGATGTGCACAACGTGGCTCGGCACTTGAACCGTCTCGCGTCCGCGGACGTTCGGCAGGGTCGCCAGGGCGATGACGGTCAATGCCGAAAGTGCGGCCGCGACCGCGAAGACGACGCTCAGGTTGAGGAGCGCGATCAAGCCGCCGATGCCCGGCCCAACGATCATTCCAGCGAGGTTGGTCGACTGCATGTAGCCGAACGCCTTGCCTCGCTGGGCCGTCGGAGTGACTTCGGCGAGAAGACCGTTGGCCGCCGGCCAGTAGGAGCCTTGCGCAAAGCCCTGCAGGAGTCGGACAGCGATGAATGCGGCCGTGGGCAGTGGAAGCAGATAAAAGAGAAACAGAAGCGCGGTTGAGAG
>DATLKH010000273.1:0-1817 GCA_035538475.1 Candidatus Dormiibacterota bacterium
AAGAAGCTGGTCGACGCGATCCCGCGAAATTGGATGGACGACAAGACGATGCGGACGTACGTCCTGCTGCTCTGGCCGGACGTCGACGATCGCCGGATCCTGGACCGTCTTCCCATCAAGCCGGGCATCGACGAAGTCCGGTACACGCCTGGGGCGGTGATCTGGCGGGTGGATCGCGATGACGTGGGCAGGAGCCAGATGAACAGGATCGTCGGCACGCCCCTCTACAAGAAGATCACCATCCGCAGCGCGAACACGATGCGAAAGCTCAACGAGCTGACGGCCGGCGCGCTCGCTAAGCGGGGACCTTCCGCCGGCTCTGCTGCTCGTACATCTCGATGATCTCTTTGACCGTCGTCGCGTCCTCAGGCCGCTTGTCCGCCGCCCGAAACGAAACGATGCGCGGGAACCGGAGCGCGTAGCCCGGTCCGTCGCCGATTTTGCCGGCGGTGTGATTCGTGCCCGGCGTGATCTCATCGGCGAGGACCTCGACCACGACCTCCGGTTTGAGCCACACGTCGGGCGTCAACAGTGAGCGGACCCGCGCCGGCTTTTCCGGGACCTGCAGCGGGTCGGCACGTTGGTGGATCTCGCGCCAGCCCTCGTCGGACAATCCCGTTCCGATCTTGGTGATGGTTTCGAAGCGGTCGTGCTCGGAGTCGTACACGCCGGCGAGCAGAGCACCGAGACCAAAAGCGGTGCGTTTGCCCTTTCCGAAGTAATAGCCGAGTAAGACGAGATCGACGGTGTCATTCAACTGTCCACTTGTCGTGCGTTTCAGCTTCACCCAGTTGAAGTTGCGCGCACCCGCCTGGTACGGAGAGTCCATCCGCTTGACAACAACGCCTTCGAGGCCCTTGCTGATGCTGTCGAGCAGGGTTTTGGTGAGCGAGTCGGCCGTATCCGCCGTGTCGAGCGGCGTCGGCAGCAGAACCTTGGAGTCATCCAGGATCTCTTTGAGCTGCGCGTACCTCTCGTCATAAGGACGAGGCGTCAGGTCCTTGCCGTTGCGGTAGAGGACGTCGAAGACGAACGCGACCAGAGGAATGCTCGCGGCGGCTTCTTCGATGCCGTGCTGGCGGCGTCGCGACGCGGTCTGCTGGAATGCGAGGTACTCCTCGGAGGCAGGATTGAATCCAATGGCTTCACCATCGAGGATCAAAGTGCGGTCTTTGAGTCTTTGGGCCGCGGTGACCAGCTCGATGAACATCAGGCTGTAGTCCTCGAGGTTTCTCGAAAACACGCGCACTTTCGAGCCGTTCTTGTGTATCTGGACTCGGACGCCGTCGTACTTGGGCTGCACCGCGACGGGGCCGAGTTTTTGGATCACCGCTTCCGGGTTCGGCAGCCGCTCCGCAAGCTGAGGGCGCAGCGGGCGGCCGACGGTGACCTTGAGAGCTGCGACCCCTTTCTCGCCTTCGCTCCAGAACGTTCTCGCAATCAACCCGAGATCCGAGGTTCGGTTGTAGGCGCCCTCGAGAAGCGGGCGTAGAGATCGATCGCCCTTCTTGGCAAACGACAGCGCTTCGAGCACTGTCGGGTCGCCGATGCCCAGCCGCAGCTTTCCCAACGCGATCCGCACGAGGTGCTTGGCCGAGCTCGCATCGAGATCTCGCAGCAGCGAGGCAAACTGGGTCCGCTTCTTTTCGACCGAGCCCGCGCCGGACGCGGCCGCGATTTCCAGCAGCCGGGAATGAACCTCGGTGATCGGAGGAGGTTTCGCGTTCGGCTTGGTGGCAAGTTTTTCCGCGACAAGGCCCAGGTCACCGAGGGTGCCGAACAGCTTGTTCACATCGGCAATCGGATGCCCCGAGCCC
>DATLKH010000274.1:0-1881 GCA_035538475.1 Candidatus Dormiibacterota bacterium
ATCGCCTGCCGTTCCTCGGGGGTCAACCAGTGGTCGCGTGGGATCTGGCCATTGTGCGTGTTCACGCGGCCGTAGCGCTCGACCCAGCGATAGAATTGCGTCGGGGCGATCGCCAGGTGCTCGAGCACCCAGCGCGCACTCAACTCGGTGCGCGTCGTGAAGCGTTGCACAAAGTCGACGACAGCGTCCCGTGTATCGGGCGGTACCCATTGCTGCCTCAACTCTCCCCAAGACTTTTTTTGGTTCATCGGGAATTTCCGGGGAAGGCCGCCCGGATTTTCAGGAAAAAATAGGCGTCATTTCGAAAGCCGTAGGCCATCCGCTTGATCACTTTGATCTTGTTGTTCATGCCCTCCAGGACACCAGTGTTCAAGGGAAAGCGACAATGGGCCAGGATGCCCGGCAACTTCGCTTTGAGGTTGCGGGCGAACGTGACGAGCGCCGGGATCCGGCTCCGGATCGCCCAGCTGTACCACTCGTCCCAGGCTCGTTTCGCGACGGCCATGTAGCGATAGCTCCAGATGTCCTTCAGTCCATCCTTCAGCACGTACACGACGTAGAGACGGCGATTCAGAGCAAGGAGCTCCTTCAGACGGACGCGATCCTTGTGCGGCAGGTCCGCTCGATTGCGCAACAGGAGCCACCGCGCACCCTTGATCACCCGGCGACGCGCTCGGGTGCGCCCGTCGTTGTGACGACCGGCACGCGCGACCCGATTGGTCTCGTCGATCCGCACGCGATCGATGACCTCGCGCCCGAACTTGGCGACGACATGGAAGAGATCGTACACGATCGTCACCGCGGGGCAGTGGGCGCGGGTTTCGAGCTCGTAGGCTTCACTCATGTCCATCACCGCCACTTCCAGCGTCGCACAGCCGTCGGCGCCGAGCAGCTCGAAGAAGGGGCGCACATCCTCGCGCTTCCGGCCGCGGCCGACCCACAGCACTTCGCGGTTCTCCGGTTGCGCCACCACCGTGGCGTACCGATGCCCCTTCTGAATCGCGAACTCGTCGATCACGATCCGTCGGACGCTCGTGAGATCAACGGGCCCAAGGCGCGCCTCCAGGGCGGCCTGATCGATGGCCTGCACGGTATCCCAACTCAAGCCGAACCACTCGGCGACCTGCTTGATCGGGAGCACCTGGGCCAGGCGCGCCACACTCTCGGCAAAGCGCTTGGTCATGCGCGCATACCGATCGAGCCACGGCAACGCTTCGACGGTCGGTCCGCATGTGGGACAGAGCACACGCGCCAGCGGCAGCACCAGCCAGGTCTCCGCGTCCAAGATTGGCAGCTCGCGGACGCGGCGCGTGGCGACATCGTGGATCTGCGCCGTGGCCTGGCCGCATCGACTGCAGTGCCGGGTCGCTCCAGGCATCGGCTCCAGTTCAATCGTCACCCGCGGCGCTCCCGACTGCGTTCCGCCCGGTTCTCGCGTCACCGTCCGAATGACGAATCCCGGCCAGCCGCCCAACACGGCGGTGATCTCGTCGTATGCCATCGCTCGCCTCGCCGATTCGCGTCGGGGTGAGCATGGCATTCGGCTATCGGCTTGTCACTCCCAAATCCCCGGAAATCCCCGAAGAACCAAAAAAAGAGGTGCCTTGCGAGGCACCTCTCAATCGATGCAGGCGTGTCTGGTTTTGCAGCGATCTTCGCCGTACCGCCCGAAGCGACGTTCAGGTCGCGGGATCGAGTGCCTGGACAGGTGATGTCGCCGATGTCAACGGCGAGTGCGCGCCGAGTTGGCCCGCGGCGTTGCCACCCCAGCACCAGATGTGATTGTCCGTGGAGATGGCGCAGGTGTGCCCGTCGCCGGCAGCAATCGCGCGGAACGTGTGACCGCCGGCTACACGGGTCGGCTCTGTCCGCGGCCACGAG
>DATLKH010000275.1:0-1695 GCA_035538475.1 Candidatus Dormiibacterota bacterium
ACTACGCGAGCTCGGCCAAGCCCGTGACCGCGAACCCGGTCGACGCGATGCTGTGGGAGGAGACCCATCGCGTCGAGAGCGAGTACCTCGACAAGAAGACCGGCACCGAGCGGATCGCCGTCATTCGCGAGGAGATGCAGAGGGACATGGACGCCGGTGCGGGCGTGTTTCGCGACCGCGAGGGTCTGTCGCGTCTTGCCCGCAACCTCGGAGGTTTGCGAGAGCGTTTCGAGCAAATCAAAATCGACGACTCGAGCCGCACCTTCAACACGGAGATCATCGCGGCGTTGGAGCTCGATTTCATGCTCGAGATCAGCAGCTCCATCGTGTTCTCCGCGCTCGCGCGCGAAGAGTCCCGCGGCGCGCACGCCCGCCGAGATTTCCCTGAGCGGGATGACAAGAAGTTCCTCAAACACACGCTCGCCTACCGCACCAACACGCTGGCACCAAGACTGGAGTATCGAGACGTGACTATCACCAACTACCAACCCCAGGCCAGGAGCTACTGATGGCGGACAAGACAGTCACCATCAAGGCCACGCGGTTCGACCCTGAGCACGACGAGCGGCCGCGCGTGCAGTCGTACGACATCCCCTTCTACGACGACAGCATGGTCGTGCTCGACGCGCTCAACTACATCAAGTCGCATGTCGACGGCAGCCTCAGCTATCGCTGGTCGTGCCGCATGGGCATCTGCGGCAGCTGCGGGATGATGGTCAACGGCGTACCGAAGCTCAGCTGCAACGCTTTCGTTCGCGACTACTGGCCGCGGCCGATCTTGGTTCAGCCGCTGAACAACTTCCCGGTCATCCGCGACCTAGTCATCGACATGGAAGACTTCATGCACAAGCTGAAGGCGATCCAACCGTGGATCATCCGCCAGCAGGACATCCCGCTGGGCGCGCGTGAGCACCGACAGACCAACGAGCAGATCGACGACTTCCGTCAGTTCAGCCAGTGCATCAACTGCATGCTGTGCTATGCCGCCTGCCCGATCTATGGGCTGAACGAGGAGTTCCTCGGACCGGCGGCAACGGCCCTTGCCCGTCGCTACAACCTCGACTCGCGCGACCAGGGTTTGAAGCAGCGCCTGCCGGTGATCGGCGAGGCCGAAGGTATCTGGGAGTGCAGCTTCGTGGGCGAGTGCTCAGTCGTGTGTCCTAAGGGCGTCGACCCGGCCAAGGCGATTCAGCAGACGAAGCTCGACACGACGATGCGGTTCGTGCTCCCGTACGGAAACCGCGAGTGAGCACCACAGAAGCGGATCCCCACGAAGTCGGAGGCTCCGCCGAGACTTCGCGGGGGCCCCTACAAGCGGCTCCGCCGCGCGAATTCCCCTGGCGAATGCCAGCCGGCTGGTGGACCCGCCAGCGCCACTACTTCCTTTACATGCTCCGCGAGTTCACCGCCGTGCCGATGGCGCTGTGGCTGCTGTGGCTCTTGGTCGAGATCCAGCGCGCGTCCAACGGCCCGAAGAATTACTTCCCGCACAGCTCGCCGGGGTTCGTCGTGTTCAGCGTCATTGTGCTGGGCTTCGCGCTCTATCACAGCTACACGTTCCTCAAGCTCGCCGGCGTGATCATCCGGCTCAAGATCTTCGACCGAGCCATCCCGTCAAACGTCATCGTGCTGGCCATGTTCGGGACGTGGGCGGTGGCGTCGGTCGCTGTCGGATTCGTTTTGATCTGGTTCTCA
>DATLKH010000276.1:0-6838 GCA_035538475.1 Candidatus Dormiibacterota bacterium
CTCAACCAGGCCTGGCACTGGCTGGGTGATGACTTTGGTTTCACCCCCGAACCGACCGAGCAGCGATGCGAGACGGTCCGACCCTCCAACCAGCGCGGGCACGATGGCGCCGACGACGCCGGTCTTGGTCGCCGCGACCGCAGGTTTGATTCCGGGTTCGATGCCGACGACCGGAACGGTAAGCGTGCTGCGCAAGGTTTCCGCGGACCCGGCTGTTCCGGTGTTGGACCCGATCACGATGGCTTTGGCTCCCTGGTCGACCAGGAACCGACCTAGCGCGAGGCCACGCTTGCGAACGAAATCCGGCGTCTTGTCACCCCACGGCGCGTTTGCCGAGTCGGCGATGTAGTCGACGGACTCCGCCGGCAGCGCCGCATGAATCTCGCGCAGCACCGAGAGCCCGCCCACGCCCGAGTCAAAGATTCCAACCGGCCCGCTCGCCATTGAAAAAAGGCTAACCGCCGCCAATGTCGACTTGTCGCACGCGGCCGTGCGGTGCGTTTATTGGGTATGCCGGAACTCCCTCGCCGGCCGGCCGTTTGGGCGTCCGAGCACCCGTGGGTGTGGGGCGTCGTATTCGGACTCGTGGTGGGCGGAAGCGTGCTCATCCTGAGCTCGATCGAGCACGGGCTGCGGGCTTCGAACCTGGTGCTTGGTCTGGTGGTCTTCATCGCCTTCGGTTTGCTCGGGGTGGTCGGCGCATTGTTTCGCCGCTACACGCCGGGCGGCCCCGCCTGACCGAATAAAGCCCGAACTGCCGGACCATCTGCAGAGTCGCGATCCGATTAGCCTTCTTTCATGCCCGCGCTCGTCTCCCAGGACGGTCGGTGGTATTGGGACGGAACTCGGTGGAGGAGCCGCCTCGTCGAGGGACCGCTCGACATGTTCTGGTTTACGAGCACGCAGGACTGGCAGAGCCGGATTCTCGTCACCGGTCTGATTGCCCTGATTCCGATCGTCGGCAGCATCAACGCTCTGGGTTGGACGCTGGCCGCGACCGACATGATCCGGCAGAGATGGAAAGAGCTGCCGCCCGCCGGCTTCCACTACCTCGAGCGGGGAGTGCCCCCATTCGTCATCAGCTTCGTGTACGGCTTGGTCGTCCTCGTGGTGGTCGTGGCCGTTGCGGTCGGGGGGTTGTTCGCGATCTTCGCCAAGCAGTGGTGGCCGGTGGTCGGCGCGGTCTTGCTCGTGCTCGCGTCGATTCTGTTGGTCGCGTGGTGGCTCGTCTCACTGTTCCTCACCGCCGCGATCTTGATCGGCAGTGACAGGCTGGGCCTGGGGCGGGCTTTCAATCCGGCGGTGCTGATCCGGCTGGCGCGACAGAACTTCGACGCATCGATCCACGTGGCGCTGATCTACTTGCTCGGCGGTCTGGCGATCGGCACGGTCGGTCTCGTGATCGGAGTCATCGTCCCGTTCGGCAGCCTGGTCATCTCGATCGCGCTGCCGGCGATCTATGCGATCGCGGTGCCGCGACTCGCCACGTTCGAGGTGGCCACACCGCCGCCGCTGCCCCCAAGCGCTCCGCTCGACACTCGAACCACATGAGGATCGATGGTTCGATTCCTCGGATAGATACTCCCATCCGAAGTTTTAGCGCCTTCGCTTGGCCCTCAGTTCCTCGATCGTTTTCTCCGGCGTCTTGGGCGTCGAGGGAGGCTGCGTCTTGGCGGCGCGAGTGCTGCGTACGTCGCTGACCCGTTCTCGCAATCGCGAAAGCGTCGCTTCAGCCGGCACAGCACGCCCAGGCGCGCGCTTGAAGGCGGCCCTCCAGGCCGGCACGTCTTCGACGGTGAGGATCAACCGGCGCAGTGCAACGTCGATCGGAAACAGCAAGATGGCCAGAACCAGCAGCAACTCGTCGAGCGACTGCCCGGCCTGCGCGGGTGGAACAGGAAGGGCATACAGCTTGCCGAGGTCGGTGATCAACGTCCCGCCGCCGGCATGTGCGATCGCGCTCAGGCTGTTCGTGTCGGTGCCGAGATCGCGATACTCCGGTGAATAAGGAACGACCAAGCCGAACGTGTTGGTGTGGCGAACGGTGCCGCCGGCCGACTGCGTCACGTGAACCAGGTAGCTTCCAACCTGATCGGTTGGGAGGTCACCTTCGAACCGGTCGGGTCCGGTCGAGGCAAGCGTGAGCTGCCGGTCTGAAAGATCCGGCGCGATCGCGTTGATGGTGACTTCGGAGCCGGACACGCCAGGAGCGGTGACGAGCAGATGCGTGTGGTCTCCCTGAACCTGCATCTCAGCCTGCAGCGCCGGATCGCCGGCCTCCGGAAGGCTGTAGCGCACGATGTCGCCGAAAAAGACGTTGGCGCTCGGCCAGGCTAGCAGTCCGGCCGTCCAGCGTCCCTGCGCGTCGCTGGTCCAGGCGAGAACGCGGCCGAGGCCGTACTCCCATGTCGCGAGCAGCGGATCACCTTCCGGGCTTTGCAGCACGACATCGGCTGCGGCGCGCGGCGTGGTTGCAACGTATCCGCTCAAGGTCGGAAACGCGTTGAGCGGAACACCCGGCAGCGTTTCCAAGAGCGAAGCCAGCTGAGCGTTGATGTTGCCTTCGACGATCCAGGGCTTGAGGGCTTCATTCGTCTCTTTGAGGAAGATCTGCGGCACGGCGTCGAGGCTGCTGCTCTGGTAGTACCGCCCGTGACCCCAGTTCGCGATCTGCTGCATCAGATTCGAGGCTGGCGGCGGAGGGCCGATCTGCACGGCTGAAACGGTGATGCCCTCGTCGTGCATGCGCGTGACGACCGCCTGGTAGTCGCCGGCCTGCTCAGCGTCGCCGTCGCCCAGGACGATGATGTGCTTGAGCCCCGCCTTGCTCTTTTTGAGCTCGTTCTCGGCCTGCTCCAGAGTCGGCACATAAGATGGTGGATCACCGAGGTTCATCGAATCGATCGCGGATTTGACCTTTGATTTGTCCGTCAGCGGACTGAGCGGCAGCACCAGCGAGCCGTTTGGCGCCCCTCCGTAAAAACCGCCGTTCGTCACGCCGACGCTGTCGCGCGGGGTGAGCTGATCGACGACGGCCTCCGCAGCTCCACGAAGGATGCGGTCGCCGGTTTGGTCCTCGGTCGTCTCGAGCACCAGCATCACCGCAACGGGCGGCTTCTTCATGTTTTGGGGCAGCTGGATCTGGACCGGCAGCGCCGTCTCGAGCGCGGTTCCCGCATAACCGCCCGGCCCGTAGCTGTCCGAGCCGCCCATCACGACCAGCCCCGTGCCGAGGTCGCGCGTCGCCGCCTGGAGCAGCTGCATCCCATCGGCTCCAAGCCGCGCAGCCGGAATGTTGACGAGCACGACCGACTGGTACGCCGCAAGATCGCTGGCGGCTTTCGGCAGCTGCTCCGGAGTGATCGCCGTGGCCAGGATTCCAGTCGACTGCAGCGCGGACTCGAGGCTGGCCGCATCGCCGGCCGCCTGCTCGACGAGCAGAACATGTGGGGGGCCGACGACGCGGATCAGCGCCTCGCCGACGTTGTTCTCGGAATAGGTGTCGCGCACCGGGTCGATGGTCGCGCGCACCGAGTGAAATCCGGTTTCAACCGGTTTCACCGCTTGAGTGATCGTGGTCTCGCCGTTCTTCAGATCGACCTGCGACGTGGTGAGCAGATTGCGGTCGAGATACCAGCGGACTGTTGCCGGCGTGTCGACGTTGGAGACGATCACAGCCTGCGCGGTCGCCTGCTCTCCTTGATTGAGCGCGTTGGGCGCCGACAGCCGGTCGACGTACGCCTCGGCGCCCACAGGCACGTTCAAGGCCACCGAGTCGACGCGCACACCCTCGGCGTGCAGCAGCCGCGCTTCTGCGATTGCGTCGCCGAGGTTGGCACGGCCGTCGCTGACGATCACGATGTGCCGGCGGGTATCGGTCGGCAGGATCGAACCGGCCAGCCGAAGGGCAGACGCGATGTCCGTGTAGTTCGCATTCGGCCGGCTCTGAAACTCGCCGAACTGTGGGTTGGTGCCGATGTTGACTTCGACCTGGGGATCGCGGCCGAAGCTGATGACGCCGGCTCGATCGTTCCCCTGTCGTTCGGCCAGGATTCGCTGCACCGTCGCCGTTTCAACGTCGGCCGCGCTCTGCGTGCTGGCGGAGAGATCAGCCACCACGACCAGCGACTGCTCGGCGGGCGAGTGCTGAAACGCGAAGCCCGCCAGGGACGCGGTGAGCAAGAGCAGGATCAGGATGCGGAGGCCCAGCGACACGCGGGCTCGAACAGGCGGAAGCGGCGGAGCCAGTCGTGACCAGACAAAAAACGCCAGGACCAGCGCTGCGGCGCCGGCGACGAGAAATATCGGTCGGGTCAGCTCAAAGCCCACGGTGAAACGCCACCCACTCGGCAGTGATCAAGACGAGCGCGATCAGCGCGATCCAGGGCCAGAGGTCGATGAGGCCGCGATGAGTGGTCGGCGCGGCCGCGGCACTTTGAACCGGCGGAAGGGTCAGGCGATCGACAGGTTTCAGCTGCGAGACGGAGTCGGAAAAAAGGTTCACGGTGAACCACGAGCGGTCGACTTTGGAGCCGACCGCCTGATCGACGGTGTACACGCCGAGCAAGTCCGTATCCACGAAAGTCGTGATCGAGCCTGGCGACAGGGACCGGCGGCTTCCGTCCGGGCGAGTCACCGTGATCGCTGAAGCCCCCTGCTCCGGCACGACCGTGACGGGCTCGTCAGGATGGAAGCTGCGGCTCGGCACGCTCGGAGGGAGCATCCACTCGCTCAGGTTCTGCATGAGGACTGGAAAGCCGACGCGAATCGGGAAGTCAGACTCGTGGAGATCGAATCCAATGAGCACCTGACGCAAGGGCTCTTCTCGAACCAGCACCAGTGGCGTTTGCAAACTGGTGATCAACGCGCGTCCGAACGTCGACGCATTCAAGTCTTCGCTCCGCGCCACATGCACGTCCTGCAGTGACACGTTCGCGAGCAGCGGATCGCCCGCATCGGCTGCGCGGACACGTCCCACGCCCACCGGCGCACCGCCCGCAAGCGTGCTACCGGCCGGCGGGTCGAGCATGATGAACGGCGAGTCGGGGAGCGCGGCGGGCGAGTAGCGATCGAACACTGTCATCGCGTAAGCCGACGAGCCTTTGTAGGCAGGCGGCTGAATCACATCGACGGCGAAGTCCGTCCGCAAGCGCAATGCCTGCTCGAGGAAGAGATTGCCTGGGGTTACGAGCAGCACATGGAAGGCTCGTGGCGCCCGCGCCACGACGATCGCTGAATCGTCCAACGACAGCGCGTCGTGTGAATCGATCCGCGCGGTGACGGTGGTAGCTGTGTCAGGAACTGGAAGCACGATGTCCTCGGCCTGGCCGCCGGCCAGCGAAAGCGGCCGCACGTCGATCAGGCCTGCATCGGAACGCCACTCGAGCGAGACCGACCGCGACTGCTGGCCGAAGTTCTGAACCCGCAGATAGGCCGCCCGCGACTGGGCGCTCGTGCGCACCGTCAGGGATGTAACTGCGACGTTCTCACCCGATACGCCGACGCGGTGATATTCAACAGGGAATGGGAGGGCGGCGGTCGCAGCGCGCAGCGGATCAACGATTCCATCGCTGTACAGGTACGCGCGTGCGCTCTCACCGACTCGAGCGATCCCGGCAGCCAGCGCGAGCGCAGCCGAAAGATCGGCCGGTCCGTTGGTCGCCTGCACGCCGTCCAGTGCTCGATGCATCGCGTCGTGGTCACCCGTGACCGAAGCCACGATTCGAGGCGACGAGGTGACTTCGATAAGAGTGATGCGATCGAGCGGCCCCGATTGATCGATGAGGCCGCCGATCTCGTGCTTGGCTTCGTCGAAGCGCGACGGTGCGACGTCTTTGGCTTGCATCGCGGCTGATGCATCCAGCAGCACGATGCTGTGGGGGGAGAGGCTGACCGTTGCAGACAGCGCCGGCTGAACCGCTGCGGTGACGAGGAACGCTGCGACCAGCAGCTGCAGCAGCAAAAGCCAGCTGAAGCGCAACCGCTGCCACGGGACATTGGCCTGTCGGTCGCGAATCTGCTTGGGCCAGAGGTGCAGAGCCGGAACGATCCGCGTTGGACGCCGAACGCGCAGGAAGTAAAGGGCGACGATGGCCGGGATCGTCAAACCGAGCGCTGCGGCGGCCGGCGCAAGAAAGTTCACTGGATGAGCCCGATCCGGCTGAGCGTTCGCGCCACCATGTCTTCGACCGTCTGGTCGGTGCTCAAGCGTGCGAAGCGCAAGCCTCGCCTCCGGGCCGCCCGCTCGATCAATTCGGTTCGCGACGCGAGCGCGGCGCGGTACGCCGCCTGTGTGGCGGGCGTGGCAGTGAACTCCTGCTCGACGCCGGTCTCGGCATCGACGAGGCGCGCGTCGCCGGTCCAATCGGGTGTGATCTCCTGCGGCGAGAGCAGCTGCAGGACGGCGCCCTCTTGGTGGGCCAGCTGAAACGCAGTGATCGCGGGCTCGATCGACGACTCACCTAGACCGTCGGTGATGAGCACCGTCATGCCCGGTCTCTGGCGGCTGATCGGCCAGACCAACTTTTCGTAGTCCGTCGGACCGCCCACGGGGAATGACTGGATGCGGGCAAAGATCTCTTGCGCGGCCTGCCTTCCCCGATGTGGCGCTCCGCCCGACGTTGGTCCATCGGCGAAGACGGTGAGGCGAACGCGATCCAGGGCGCTGAGCGCGACATACGCGATCGCACCGGCGAGACGCTTGGCAGTCTGCGCTTTGTTGGGCCGGCCCCAGTCCATGGAAGCGCTGAGATCGATGAAGAGGGTCAAGGGAAGCTCTTCTTCGGCGACGAAGAGCCGCAGCATGTAGCGGTCGAGTCGCGCATAAGCATTCCAGTCG
>DATLKH010000277.1:0-2614 GCA_035538475.1 Candidatus Dormiibacterota bacterium
CGACCAGTCCCTATCCCCGACAAAGGAGACAAGGACATGGTGACACTTGGCAGCGATAGCCACAAGCTATCCGAGAGCTTTACGGCTTGAGGATCGCTCCTTCCGACGCTGAGCTGACCAGCGTCGCGTAGCGGGCGAGCACGCCGCGCCGGTAATGCGGCTCGGGCGGCGACCAGCTCCGCAGGCGATCGGCGAGGTCAACGCCCTGGACTGCGAGCGTTCGACTGTCGACGTCGATCTCGATCACGTCTCCATCTTGCAACGCGGCCAGCGGGCCCCCGACCGCCGCTTCCGGAGCGACGTGTCCGATCATCAAGCCGCGCGTCGCTCCCGAGAACCGCCCGTCGGTGACCATCGCGACCGAATCGCCCAATCCCTCACCGACGATCGCAGCCGTCACCTGCAACATCTCGCGCATCCCAGGTCCGCCGCGCGGCCCTTCATAGCGGATCACGACCGTATCGCCCGCTTTGACGCGCCCGGAATAAACAGCGGCAAACGCGTCCTCCTCGCGGTTGAAAACGCGAGCGGGCCCGCGGTGCGACGTTGGTGTGTGATGCGTGATCTTCACCACGGATCCATCGGGTGCGAGGTTGCCGCGCAAGATCACGAGCCCGCCCTCATCACGCAGCGCCCTACCGAGCGGCATCACCACTTCTTGGCCTGATGTCTCATGCACCGCTTCGCACTCTTCGCCGAGCGTTCGGCCGGTGACTGTGAGCGCATCCCCGTCGATGTATCCGCCGTCGATCAACCGTTTGGTGAGGAGCGCGATGCCCCCCGCGCGGTGCAGTTCCACCGCCGCGAAGCGTCCACCCGGCTTCAAGTCGCACAGCAGCGGCGTACGGCGGCTGATGCGATCGATGTCGTCGATCGCGAGATCGACACTCGCTTCCCGAGCAAGCGCGAGCAAGTGCAGCACCGCGTTGGTCGAGCCGCCGCTGGCAGCCACCGCCGCGATCGCATTCTCGAAGGCGCGGCGGGTCAAGATCCGAGAGGGTCGCAGGTCCTCCTCCAACACCTTCATGGCCAGCTTGCCCATGCGCTCGGCGGCTCGCTGCTTCTCCGGATCGGTCGCCGGGATCGAGTTGAATCCAACCGGCGAAAGTCCGATGACCTCGAACATCATCGACATCGTGTTCGCGGTGTACTGGCCGCCGCACGCGCCGGCGCCCGGACATGCGACCAGCTCGAGCTCGGCCAGATCCGCGTCGGAGATCTTCCCCGCCGCGGCGGCGCCGATCGCCTCGTACACGTCTCCCACCGCGACCTGCCGGCCGCGCCAGGAGCCGGGCATGATCGAGCCGCCGTACAGGACGAACCCAGGACGGTCCAATCGAGTCAGCGCCATCGCTGAGCCCGGCGTCGTCTTGTCGCATGCGGTCAGGCACACCAGCGCGTCGAACATGTGGCCGCGTCCGACGAGCTCGATCGAGTCGGCGACCACCTCGCGACTGACCAGCGAGGTCTTCATTCCCTCGGTGCCCATCGTGATTCCGTCGGAAATGGCGATGGTGTTGAACTCCATCGGATTGGCGCCGGCAGCGCGAATGCCTGCCTTGAGCGGCGCCGCCAGCTCGCGAAGCCCGAAGTTGCACGGCATGGTTTCGGTCCAGCAGTTGGAGACCCCGATGAACGGCTTTTCGATGTCCTCGGCGGTCAGCCCGATCGCGTGCAGAAATGAACGCGCCGCCGCGCGATCGCGGCCCTGATAAAGAGCACGGCTGGGAAGATCACGAGGCGCCACTGCGTCGCAAGCTTAGGCGATCCATGCTCTGCTCTTCGCCGAACCAGCGGAAGAACACCACAAGCGCTGCGATCGCGAGCGTGACTTTGCCGAAGATCATCAAAACCGCTCCCGCGATGGTCTGATCGATTGCAGCCGTGAAGCCTTCGATCAATCGGGGCGCGTGCGTGTAGTACTCATAAAAAGGCACACGCGAGAAGATGAGCGGCAGAGCAACCCCATCCTGTGGCAGCGATGCGATCAGGATGTAGACGAGCTTTGCTCCCGGTGACATGTGCCAGCGAGCATGCGAAGCCGTGACTGCGATGACCGGCCAGTACAGCACCACGCCGCTCGCGATAAACGTCACATGCTCGAGGATGTGCAGCCCTTCGTTGTAAAGGGTTGCGTCATAGAGCGGCGGCAGATGCCAGCCGATCATGATGCCGGCGGCGATGATCTGCGCCGGCACCGGTTCGGTGGCGGCGCGAACACCGGGGATTCGAACGATTCGCTCCGCCATGCCGGAAGACAATCCCAGGAGCATCAAAGGCGGCGCGACGAATGCGAGCAGGACGTGCTGCAGCATGTGGACCGAGTCGAGATAGTGGTCGCTGATCGTGTCGATCGGCGTTTCGAGCGCCAGCCACAGGGTCAGCAGCCCCAACAAGAAATACACAGTGTGCTTCCGCTCGGCGCCGGCATGGCGCGCCAGCAGGGCGTGCCCGAAATAAAGAACCAAGAGTCCGAGGTAGACGGTTGGGTCAAACGGCCAGACCATCATCGCTCCAGCGCGTCAGTGCAATCAGAAATATAAGAAGGACGAGGGTGTGCGCGGCTGTGCACCAAAGGCAGATGGCGCCCAGGAGCACGATTTCGACAAAGACC
>DATLKH010000278.1:0-8541 GCA_035538475.1 Candidatus Dormiibacterota bacterium
GTTTCGTTACTACGATCTCAACCAACCCATCGTTCCCGGTGGCGCGTTCGACGTTGGCTCAGTCGCAGTTCTGCTTGCGATTGCGTTGACGGCGTCGGCCGCGGCCGCCTTCGCCTTCGAGCGCCGCGACCTCGGTTCGCCACTCATCACGCCGAGGGCCAGGACGCATTCCGAGGTTCGCGTTCCGTCGAACCTGGCGGTGTGGCGGTGGCCGGTGGCGCGAGAGCTCTATGAAAGGCGCACTGGTTTTGCGGTCTGGTCGGTCGGAGCCCTGCTGCTCGCGGTGCTGTTCGTCTGGGTCACGAAAGTGACCGTGCAGCCGCTGCTCAACATCCCCGCGCTCTTCCCGTATTTCGGCAGGTTCGTGCGCGGCAACCTCTACCCGAACGTGCTCGGCTACACGTGGTTCAACTTTGCGGAACTGCTGTTCGCGGCGTTCGCCATCGTGCAGGTCGCTCGCTGGTCCGCAGAAGACGTGGATGGACGGCTCGAGCTCGTGCTCAGCCAGCCGCGGTCGCGCGCCGGCGTCGTGATCGAGCGAATGGCGACGTTGGTCGTCGCCGCGACCTTGGTGGCCGCCGTCAGCGGCGTTGCACTGTTCTACGCGTCACGTGCTCAAGGGATCGAGCTCGATCCGCAACGCGTGGCGAGCGCTTCCGCAATGCTGGTGCCGCTCGCCGTGGTTTTCGCCGGTGCCGGCGCCTTGCTCGCAGCCTGGCGGCCGCGCGCCGCGGTCGGCATGGTGGGCGCTGTCGCTTTTCTCGGCTACCTGGACGCCGAAGTCGGGCCGCTCCTGAAGTGGCCGCTGTGGGTCCAGGACCTCTCTCCCTTCAAGCTCTTCGGGACTCCGCTCGTTTCAGGTCTCGACACCCGAAATCTCGCCCTGCTCATCGCCATCGCGCTGGCAGGCTTCGGAAGCTCGATACTTGCGATGCAGAAGCGCGACGTCGGGGCTTAGACGTTGCCATTGAGAGAAGAGCGTCGTCGCAGCCTACAAAAAGTAGCCAACCACGGATATAGGAGGTAAACTGCGTCGCCATGCCGCGATCGATGTGGAAAGGCGTCGTCTCTTTCGGGATGGTTTCGATCCCGATTCGTCTCTACAACGCCACCGAATCAAGCGCCAAGGTTTCGTTCCGACAGCTGTGTCCCGACCACCACTCCCCCATCACCTACAAGCGCTGGTGCGCCGAGGGTGATCACGAAGTCGCCTACGCCGACATCGAGCGCGGCTACGAGGTGGGCAAAGACCGCTACGTCATCGTCGATGACAAGGACCTCGACAACCTTCCGTTGCCGACAGCACACACGGTCACGATCGAGGAGTTCGTGCCGGCCGACGAGATCGAGCCTGGGCTCTATTACGACAACGCCTATTACATCGAGCCGGAAGAGCTCGGCAAGAAGCCGTATCACCTGCTCCGCGATGCGTTGAAGGCGACCGGCCGCATGGCGATCGCGAAGATTGCGCTCCGTGACAAGGAGCACCTGTGCGCGCTGCATCCAAACGGCAAGGGTTTGATCATGAACACGCTTCACTGGCCCGACGAGATTCGTTCGACAGAGGGACTGAAAGGGCTCGAGGACGACGTGAAGATCAACCCGAAGGAGCTCGAGATGGCAAAGGCCTTGATCGAGAGCCTGGCCGACGACTTCGACCCGAACCGCTACAAAGACGAGTACCGCGAGGCGGTCATGAAAGTGGTGCGCGCGAAGATGGAAGGCGAGGTCATCGAAGCTCAAGAGGCCCCGCAGCCGGCCAAGGTCATGGACCTCATGGAAGCCCTGCGCCAGTCCGTCGAGCAGGCGAAGAAGCAGCGCGCAACCAAGGAGAAGCCGGCGGCCGAGCCCAGGAGACGGCGCAAAGCTTCGTAGGGTTCCGGCCTCTAAGCTGGCCTGGTGCAGAGTCCGGAGCCTGACCAGCTTCAGATCGAGCTGGAGAGCTTCCCCGACGAGGTGCGGCCGATGCAGGCCGCGTCCGCGGAAGCGCCGTTCAGCTCGGCCGAGTACCTCTTCGAGGTCAAATGGGACGGCCTCCGCTGCATGCTGCTGCGCGATCCATCAGGTGAGGTGCGCTTGAAAGACCGTGCGATGAACGACATCACGGCCGATATCCCTGAAGTCGTTGCGGCGGCCAAGCGTGTGCCGCCTGGAAGCGTCATCGACGGCGAGCTCGTCGCCACGGACACCGACGGAAGGCCCGACTATCCGCGACTCCGTCACCGGCTAACGGGCGGCGCGCGCCTCCGTAACGAGATCCCCACGGCATACCTCGCGTTTGACGCTCTTTATCTCGATGGGCGCCCGCTGCTCAGGCAGCCGGTGATCCGGCGCCGCACACGGCTCAAGAAATCGGTCGAGGCGGGCGGCCACATTTTCGTCCCGGACCACATCGAGGAGGACGGGGTCGAGCTCTTCGAGGCTTGCCTCGAGCGTGGGCTCGAAGGCGTCGTGGCCAAGCACCACCAGAGTCCGTATGTGCCAGGCCAGCGGAGCCCCTTCTGGCTCAAAGTCAAAGCCGTCAAGTCCGACGACTTCATCGTCATCGGATGGATCGGTGAGAAAGCGTTCGACGCCATCGTCGTCGCGTATCAGGAGGACGGTCGTCTTTTGCCGTGCGGCACAGTGGGCGGCGGTTACGACGACGAGGCGGTCGAGAACATTCGACGGCGGCTCGTCGAGCTGGCAACCGACCGGTCGCCTCTCGAAGCGGCGGCGATCGTGACCAAGCCCGTGCATTGGGTGAGGCCTGAGCTGGTGGTCAGCATCCGCTATTCCGAGTGGTCGCCGGACGGGTTGCTCCGTTTTCCGATCTTCAACGGCTTGCGGCCAGAAGTCCATCCATCTGAAGCCGTGCGCCATCGACCGCGTGTCGTTCTGACCGGACACGTGAAGCCGGGTTCGCCGGCTTATGACCTGACACGATTTCCGTTTTGAACAGTCCCGGATTCGACGTCGTCACAGGCGCATTTGGATTCACCGGCCGATTCATCGCCCGGCGTTTGATGGCTCTCGACCGGCCAATCAAAACCCTGACCAATCACCCCAACCGCGCAGGCGCCGAAGACATCAAGGCCGAGGTTGCGCCGCTGCAGTTTTCAGATCGCGACGCGCTCGTGCAAGCGCTGCGCGGCGCGGACGTGCTCTACAACACGTACTGGGTTCGCTTCCATCGCGGCCGAATGCACTTCGGACATGCGGTCGGCAACACGCGGATCCTGATTGGCGCGGCGCGGGATGCAGGGGTGCGCAAGGTCGTGCACATATCGGTAAGCAATCCGTCGGAGGATTCGCACCTCGACTACTACGCCGGTAAGGCGCGGGCCGAAAAAATCGTGCGCGACTCCGGCCTCCGGTGGGCAATCGTCCGCCCGACCCTGATCTTCGGCACCGGCGACATCTTGATCAACAACATTGCCTGGCTGCTCAGGCGACTCCCGGTTTTTGGAATTCCGGGACGCGGCGACTACCGCCTTCAACCGGTTGCCGGCGAGGACGTGGCCGAGATCGCGACCTGGTCGGCGGAGCAGTCGGACAATGTCACCGTCGACGCCGCCGGCCCGGATGTCATGTACTTCTCCGAGATGGTCGAGTCGATCGCAATCGCGGTCGGCCGGCATCCGCGCTTTGTTCACCTTTCACCAAATATGGCGATACGGGCCGTAGCTGTGATTGGACGTTTGATGAAGGATGTGACCCTCAACCGGCCTGAGCTCGAGGGATTGATGGAGGAAAAGCTCGTGTCCCACGAGCGGCCACGCGGTACGCGAACTTTGGAGAACTGGCTGCTCGCGAACGCCCACATCCTGGGCCGTCGATACGCGTCGGAGCTCGACCGCCATTGGAGATGAGCTCGCAGGGCGCCACGGCCGTCGAGGCTCGCGGGCTGCTCAAGCGCTACGGGGTCGTCGTGGCCGTAAACGGCGTCAGCTTTCGCGTCGACCGCGGCGAGATATTTGGGTTTCTGGGCGCGAACGGCGCCGGCAAGACGACCACGCTGCGCATGCTGTGCGGGCTCGTCCGGCCCACGCAGGGTCAGGCGCTGATCGATGGATTCGACATCTTCGCGAAACCGATGGAGGCAAAAGCCCGGCTCGGATATCTCGACGAAGAACCTTTCGTGCATCCCCACCTGACTGGACCTGAGTTCATCGATTACGTCGCAGATCTCTATCGAATGCCACGCGGCCGCGAGCGCCAGCAGCGTATGGACAGGCTGCTCGAACTGTTCGAGCTCTCGAGTCGCAGTGCTGAGCTCATCGGCACGTACAGCCACGGCATGCGACAGAAAATCGGGCTGGCCTCACTGCTCATCCGCGAGCCGTCGGTGCTGCTGCTGGATGAGCCGACCAATGGTCTCGATCCCCGATCGGCACGGCTCGTCAAAGATCTGCTCGAAGAGCTCGCCTCCCGCGGGACGGCAGTTCTGCTTTCGACTCACATCCTCGAGGTGGCGCAGGCACTGTGCCGGCGCATCGCCATCATGGATCACGGCGTGATCGTGGCCACCGGCACTATGGACGAGCTGCGAGCCAAAGCCGGAAGCGCGCAGGCCACGCTGGAAGATCTGTTCCTGCGGCTCACCGCCGGTCCGGAATCCAAAGCATTGATCGACCAGCTGCTGTCGTGAACGGAGCCACCGTCGCCCTCATCGTTCGCATCGAGCTGCGCGCCTGGCGCAACCGGCTGGTGAAGGATCGCTCCAGCCGGTTGGCCATGCTGGCCGCCTTCCTCGTCCTCGGTGCGATCGTCATCGGCGGGACTTTCTTCGGCCTCGCCGACGGCGCATCACAGTTCCTGCCCTATCTGCGTGAGCCAATGCTCGTGGGCGCTTTCAGCGCACTTTCGATCCTGATGCTGGTGGTCGGTTTTCCGACCGTGATCGCCAACTTCTTCGTCGGTACGGATCTGATGCAGCTCGTGCTGGCCCCGGTCCGCCCGATCGAGATCTTCATCGGACGGGCGTTGCTCGCGGCGCGAGCCAATCTGCTCCTGGGTTTTGTGACTGCGATGTTCGTCCTGGGGACTGGCGCTGGCGCTGGCGCGCCCCCGCTCTTCTATCTGATCGCTTTCGCATTCGTCGTTCTGCAGGTCTTGATGGTCACCGCGCTGCAGACCCTGCTGCTCTGCCTGGTCTTGCAGTGGGTCCCTGCGCGGCTGGCGCGTGACGTGTCCGTCGCCGTGGCGAGCATTTCCGGCGCGCTCATTTACGTCGCATGGCAGCTGACCCTCCGCCAGACACTCGGACGGCGGCCGAACGTTTCCGGGCTGGTGGAGTTTGCGAGGCGCATCGACTGGCTGCCCACGGCGTGGCCGGGCCATGCGCTGAGCTCGGTCCTCGACGGCGCCGTGATCACATCGCTGTTGTGGCTGTCGCTCACGCTCCTCCTTGCGGTCGTCCTGATTGGAGCCGCCGCCTACTTCTATTCGCGCACCCTTTTGACCGGGCTTGGGCAGTTTGCCGGCACGAGCGCGCTGTGGAGGCGGCGCGCCGGCAAACCACGCCGGGTTGCATCGGAGGGAACGGAGTCTCCGGACGTCGCGATCGCACGCAAGGACTGGATCACGTACCGGCGTGATGTCCGTCGCCTGAGCAGGCTCCTGCCCGCAGTGATCTTCATGTTCGGTTACGCAGTGTTCTTCAACCGGCCCGCGGGCGGCGCCATCGGCAGCTTCTGGAACAACATGTTTCTCATCGCGTTCGTCTCGATGTTCATCTCGATGGCGGTTGCCACCTCTGCCGTGCCCAGCGAGCGCCGTGGATTTCAGCTGTTGAGGATGGCTCCGATCACGATGACGCAGCTCCTCCGCGCCAAAGTTCTGTTCTCGATGCTGCCGATCGTCGGCCTGGTCGCAGCGATCAGCGTCGGCGTCGCGATTCTGGGTCGGAACAACCCGGCCGATGTGCTTCAACTTACGGTCATGGCGCTGTGGTTGGGATTCGGATTCGTCGCGATCGGCGTGTCCGTCGGCGCCATCGACCCTCGCTTCGATGCGTTGGACGACCGGCGCATGGTCGGCCCGTTGGGCACCCTGGTGGGAGTCGGCGCCGAACTGGGGTTCGGCGCGTTGACCTTGCTTGCATTCACCGTGGTGCACGTGGCAATACAGGTGTATGCCGGACATCCGGTGTTTGGCGACGTGACGATTCCTGTTGGCGTTGGAATCGCGCTCGTTGCCGGCGCGCTGATCCTTGCCGCAGCCGGCGTCGCAGTCGTCTTCGTTTTACTCCGGATCGCTGCGTCGAAGCTCGAAGGATTCGAGGCGAGCATCGCCTCGACTTAAAAAGGGTCTTCGAAGAGCTCGAGTTCGAAACCTGAGTCAGGCCGGACCGTGACTCCGACGACGGCGAATCGAATCGGACCGCGCCATTCGGCAAGCGCGCGATATTCCGCCGCCGCGGACGTCAAGGCGCGGCGCTTGTGTGCGCCGACCGCTTCCAGCGGTGTGCCGAAGGCATTGCCGGAGCGCGTTTTCACTTCCACGATCACGAGCTGGCGGCCGCGCCTGCAGATGAGATCCAGCTCGCCACGCCGAGCGAGAAACCCCGTGCCGACAACGTCGAAGCCGCGACTGCGGAGAAAGTCCGCCGCCGCCCTCTCGCCTGCCCGACCTAGCTCTCGAGACCGACCAGCTCTGAGACGCGAAACGGCGCCCATGTCGTGCGATGAATCGGGCTTGGCCCGAGACGCTGAATGGCGGCTCGATGCGCAGGCGTGGCGTAGCCCTTGTGGTCGGCGAATCCGTAACCGGGATACAGGTGGTCGTATTCGATCATTGCGCGATCTCGCGCCACCTTGGCCACGATGCTCGCGGCCATGATCGAGGCGCACACCTTGTCGCCCCGCACCACCGCCATTTGAGGCAGCGGCGTGTCGGGAATGTCGAAGGCGTCGATCAGCAGGTATTCCGCTTTGATGGAAAGACCGGCCACTGCGCCGGCGCTCGCCAGAATGCGGGCTTTGTACAGACCGAGCTGATCGACCTGCGAGTGATCGACGGCGCAGACGGAGACCGCGACCGCTCGGCGCCTGATGATCGCGTCCACTTTTTCCCGCTGCTCGCTGGTGAGCTTTTTCGAGTCGTCGAGCCCTGGAATCTTGTCGCCGATGCGCAGCACGACCGCGCCGCCGACGACCGGTCCGGCGAGCGGACCCATGCCGACCTCATCGACGCCGGCGACCACCGTGTATCCCATGGCCGCCGACATGCGCTCGTAATGCCAGAGCTTCGGACGCATTGATTCGAGGTTAAACGTCCCCGCCGGCGAAACGCCTGGTTCTTAACAGGGGCGTGATGGGTCCGCGACGGATCGGGGACGGTGGCGCCACCACTCGAGCAGCGAGATTCCAGCCGTGCCGGCCGGCCTTTCAAGATCCGTACGGCGGAGCCGACCGTCAGCACGTAAACCGCCACACGAAGTCAGGCGGCTCCGCCGGTCTTTCAGAGTGACTTTGCGGGGGCCCCTGGTGACTAGGACTCGGCTGACTCGTCGCCTTCCGGCTCTGCCTCTTCCGGCTCCTCGGCTTCGGCTTCCTGCGTCAGGCGGCGCCGCTCGCGGATACGGGCGTCGCGACCGACCTTGCCGCGCAGGTAGTAGAGCCGGCCTTGGCGGACGTCGCCGTGTCGCAGCACGTCGATCTTGTCGATGCGCGGTGAGTGGGCCATGAAGGTCCTCTCCACGCCGACGCCGTGCGTGACGCGACGAACAGTGAAGTTCTGGCGCAAGCCACCGCCGGTGACCCGGATCACGGTGCCTTCGAAAACCTGAATGCGCTCGCGCGTGCCTTCCACCACCTTCGCGTGGACACGGACCGTGTCACCGGCACGCAGCGCAGGTACTTTTTGTTTCTGCTGCTCCTTCTCGAGCTGCTGGATCACGTTCATCTCTCAACTCCTCGGTCTTGAAACACGTTGTGCTGCTTGCTGCCGGCGCCACTGGCGAATGCGCGCGTGGTCGCCGGACAAAAGGACATCGGGTACGGCCATGCCGCGATATTCGGCAGGGCGCGTGAATTGCGGCCACCCGGTCATCTCGTCGGCGAAGCTGTCCTGTGCGAGCGAGCCAGGGTCGCCGACAACGCCGGGAACCAATCTTGCCACTGCGTCGACGACGACCATGGCTGGAATCTCGCCGCCGCTGAGCACGTAGTCTCCGATCGAGATCTCGCGGGCGCCGAGCGTGGCGCGCACGCGGTCGTCGATCCCCTCGTAGCGGCCGCAAACAATGATCAGTCCAGGCTCTTGGGCGAGCTCAGCAGCCAGCTGCTGGTCGAAGGGCTCGCCCCACGGCTCCATCAAGATCACGGGTCCGTGGTTTTGGGGGCGGAGCGATTCCACCGCCTCGATCGCCGGCTCCGGCTTCATCACCATCCCCGGACCTCCGCCGAACGGCAAGTCATCGACCTGGCGATGCCGGTCGTGTGTGAAGTCCCGCAGATCATGGGCGCGCAGATCGATCACGCCCCGCTCGATGGCCCGGCCGATCACCCCCTGTCTGAAAACGGGGCCGAACATTGCGGGAAAGATGGTGACCACGTC
>DATLKH010000279.1:0-3986 GCA_035538475.1 Candidatus Dormiibacterota bacterium
CGTGATGCTTGGCCAGCCCGCGCCGCAGCAGGCGGGCGTCGACCATGCGCCTGAACAGGGCTTCTTCGTCGTGATCCGTCAGCGACGCAAGGCGATCGGCCGCGACTCGATCGATCGCCTCTTTTTCCGCCGGCGTGGTGAGGTCGAGATCGTGGTACGAGCAGCGCTGGAGCGCTTCGCGGCACCCGCGCCGTGAAAAGATGAAATAGATCGCAGGCAGCATGTCCTGGCCACGCAGCGCCTCGATGACCCGCAGGAGATCGTTCGACGGCAGGCCGCGATATCCGCCCAGGCGGTAAGAGGCTTCTTCTTCCTGAGCTGCCCGACTCCAGGTGCGCTGGTCGATTCCGCCGTCTTCTTTGAACAAGGGCGACAACCGGTTGTTGATCGCGAGCCACATCCTCAGCTCGACCGGACGGACCTCGTGAAACACGGTCTCCATTCCGCCGCGGTTCTCGGCCATCCAGTCGGCGATCTCCTGGTAATTGCCGATCGTCGCGGACAGACCGACGAGCTTGATCGCAGGCGGCGCCTGGATCACGATCTCTTCCCACACGGATCCGCGCGGGAAATCGTCGATGTAGTGAACTTCGTCGAGCACGACGTACCGCACCAGGTCGAGACGCTGCGGGTCTTCATAAATCAAGTTGCGCAGGATCTCGGTCGTCATCACGACGATGGGCGCGCCGTCATTGATCGTGTTCTCGCCGGTTACCAGACCGACTGATGCGTCGCCGTACGCGCGCACGAAGTCGTGGTACTTCTGGTTGCTGAGCGCCTTCAGTGGCGTCGTGTAGATGACTTTCTCGCCGTCCCGTAGAGCGCGAAAGATCGCGTACTCGGCGACGATGGTTTTTCCGCTGGAGGTGGGAGCGCTGACCAGGACGCCGCCGTGACCTCGGTCGAGCTTGTCGATCGCCTCGCGCTGAAATGGATCGAGATCGAAGGGAAGCGTGTCGTTGAACTCTTCGACCAACGACTCGACCGTCTTCATATCTGCACCAGTTCCGTGGACACGTCGGTGATTCGAGAACCATCGCTGTGCGACTCGATGAATGAAAGCGCGGCCGCAAGCACCCGATCCGCTTGGCGCCCATCACCGCTCACGGTCGCAACCGCCAGCTCGGCGAGCTGCCAGCGGTCGAGCTCGCCAACTTCAGCCGCGGCGACCTTCAGCTCCTGCCGCAGCCTTCGCAAGAGGCCACTGACGATCTGGCGCTTTGATTTCAACGATCCGCTTTCTGGAATGTGGATCACAACGCGCAGCAAGCCCACAGTGAGGGGGGAAGACATCCTTGACTTAGTGAACCACTAGATTAGGTCCGTGCAGGCGGGGGCATCGGGGGCTCTCAAGGAGCTCGGCCGCGAGCTGGTCAAAGCGTCTTATCTCAAAGGCGATTTCGTGCTGCGGTCGGGCAAGCGTTCGAATCGCTATTTCGACAAGTTCCTTTTCGAGACTCAGCCAGAGCTGCTCAAGCGCATCGCGGATCAGCTCGCAGAGTTGGTTCCGGCGGAGACACAGCGCTTGGCCGCACCCGAGCTCGGCGCTGTGCTGCTTGGAGGCGCGGTCTCGATGGCGACCGGGCTTCCCCTCATCCTCGTCCGCAAGGAGCCGAAGGGATACGGAACCGCCAAGCAGCTGGAAGGCCGGCATGAGTCCGGCGAGCGGGTGACGTTGATCGAAGACGTGGTCACGACGGGCGGCGATTCGCTTCGCTCCGCGCAAGTGCTGAGCGATGCAGGGCTCGAGGTCATTCGTCTCGTGGTTGTGCTCGACCGTGGGGAGGGCGGCGAGGAGAACATCGCCAAAGCGGGAATTGGTTACTCGCCTCTATTCCGGATCGAAGACCTCGAGCTTGACTGAGCTCTTCATCACCGGCGGCACGGTTTACACCCCGGACGGTCCGCAGGACGCCGGCATACATATCACGGACGGCGTGATCACGGGGGTCGGAGGCGGACGTCACGTGCCGGCCGGCGCGAAAAACATCGACGCCACCGGCATGTACGTGCTGCCCGGCGCCATCGATGTTCATGTCCACAGCCGCGACCCGGGATTCCCGGAGAAGGAGGATTTCGGCTCGCTTACAGAGGCGGCGGCGGCGGGAGGCGTGACGGTCGTGCTCGACATGCCGAACACTGTCCCCGCGGTCGACAGCGCGGGGGTGCTCGAGGCCAAAGCGGCGCTGGCGCGCAGCAAGGCCCGGGTCGACTTCGGCCTGTGGGGGTTGATCCGCTCGACCTCGACCGCGCAGGACCTGGAGGAGATGGCGGCGGCGGGCGCGATCGGCTTCAAGGCCTACCTCGCCTACTCGTTCAGCCTCAGCCGCAAACAGGTTCAATACTCGCCCGGCGTCGACGACCCCGACCTGGAGCCGCCCGCCGACTACGGCACGCTCGCGCGCGTGGCGCCGGTGATCGCGCATCTCGGATTGCCGCTGGCCATCCACGCCGAGGATCCGACGGTTCTGGCCGCGTTTCGCAGGCCGCTGCACAGCTACGCCGATCTGCTCGACTCACGACCGCCGGAAGCTGAGGCGGTGGCGATCTCGGCCGCTGCGGCCGTGGCCAAAGAGGCCGGCCTTCACCTCCACATCGCGCATCTGTCCAGCGCTGCGGGCCTCAAGGCAGGCGAGGACGCGATGCGGATCGGAACTCGGCTGACGCTCGAGACCTGCCCGCAGTTCCTGTTATTGACCGCCGACGACTTCGAGCAGGTTGGAACCGCCATGAAGATGCTGCCGCCGATTCGCACTGCCGCGGATCGCGCGGCACTCTTGGACGGCCTGAAACGCGGAGTGATCACGATCGTCGGCACCGATCACGCGCCCCACACCGACGATGAGAAGGCTTCGCCGTTCGAGTCCGCCCCGTCAGGGAGTCCCGGCGTACAGACGCTTTATCTGGCCTGCTTGCAGGTCGCCAAGGAGCTCGACAACGTGTGGCAGGCTCCCCGATGGGTGAGCGAGGCGCCGGCTGCGCTGGTGGGTTTGCAGGAGAGCAAGGGGACCATCGCCCCCGGCTATGACGCGGACCTTGTGATCGTGGATCCGAGGCGCCGGACCAGGGTTCGGCCCGAGCAGATGCGTTCCAAACAGCGTCATGGCGCGTTGGAAGGAAGGGAGTTTGACTTCGCGATCAAAGAGGTGTACTTGCGCGGCGAACCGGTCTTGAGGAGCACCCGAGCCAGGGGACGCATGGTCCGTCCGGCGCTCGTTCCGCGATGAAGGCCGCGTTCGCGATCGCCGTGGTGCTCCTGATGGCAGGCTGTTCGGCTTTTGGCGGCAGCGCGAACGCGTCGCCGGCGGCCAGCCCGAAGACGACGCCCCTGAAACCTCCTTCGGGCAGCCTCGACGCTGAAGTGCCGATGCCGGCCAACTTTCCTTCGGACGTGCCGATCTACCCGGGTGCACGCCTGACCGCCGGCCAATCGTTTACCAGTTCCGGCCAGCAAACGTGGGGAATGGAGTGGGAAACGCTCGACGACGGCGCCAAAGTGGCGAACTTCTACACCACGAAGCTGAACCAGGGAGACTGGCAGATCACCTCGACGACCAGTCCCAACGGCGCCACGGCGTACACGTTCGTGCGCAAGAGCAACGCCCACGCGTCGGGCACGCTCGGCATCGACGGCAGCTCGGGCGTGACCAAGATCTCCATGAGCCTGGTGAATCCAAGTAGCTAGCCACGGCCCAAGGCCGGATCGTCGCGACGATCCGGGGTTCTCGATTACACCCGTACGCCCCGAAAGACCGGACTCTGCGCAACCTCACGCTCGAGGCTGGTCGCCGGTCCGTGGCCTGGATACAGCGCGGTCTGCGGCGGCAGGCGTAAAAGCCTGGTCCCGATGCTCATCATCTGCCGGCGAAGGTCGGTCTCGGGCATCTGCCGGCCCAGCCCACCGGCCAGGATCGTGTCGCCGACGAAAGCGTGGTTTGCGATCACAAAGCAAACGCTGCCCGGCGTATGACCCGGCGTGTGCAGGA
>DATLKH010000280.1:0-6643 GCA_035538475.1 Candidatus Dormiibacterota bacterium
GCCGCCGCGAGAAGGATTGCGATTCCCATGCTGATTCCCTGAACGACCAGCCACCACTCGAAGTCCTGCCAGAACTGTCCTGAGATGTGCTGGACCGGATCAAGGCTGCCGGCCAGCGCGGTGATCATCACCGCGAGGATCGCGCCGGTGAGCACCAGATAGCCGGCCAGAAGGGCAATCCCGAGCACGGCCAGCGTGAGCATCTTCGCCAGCAGCAGCTGCAGCCGCCCGAAGCCGCGCGAGTACAGGATGCGGATTACGCCGGACGAATACTCCATCGCGATCAACCGCGAGCCGAAGATCAGGAGAAAGATCCCGGACCCGATCTGGAAGATCGTTCCAAACGTCTCGAGCTTGTCGAACGCCCAATTGGTCGGATCTGCAAGCAGCTGGGACTTGATGTTCTCGTTGCCGGTGATCGCGAGCACGATCACGGCGAAAAGAAGCGTGGCCCCGCCGAGTGACAGCCACAGGCTCAGCTGCCGCCTGAGCTTGAGCGACTCGGCGCGGATCGCTCCGGCAAAACTCGGTCGCAGCGTGCGGGTCATGACGCTCACGAAACGCTCTCCCCATGGGTCAGGCTGAGGAAGATGTCCTCGAGATCGTGCTGACGAGGCGTCACGGCATCAGGCTCAAAGCCTTTGTCGACGAGAAACTTGATGAGGTTGCGGCCCAAACCGTCGGGTGCGCCGGTGACCACGACGCCGTCTTCCGCCCGTGCTTCTCTGCCCCACGGCTCGGTACGGAGGGCGGTGATCAGGTTTGCCGGGACGTCGACTTTGACCCGGAACTCACCAGAGCCGCGAATCAGCTCGGCGACCGGTGCGACACGGATGAGCTTGCCGTGGTTGATGATCGCGACCCGAGTGCAGATCTGCTGGACCTCACTCAAGACGTGGCTGGAGATGAAGACCGTCTTCCCGGCTGCGGCGAGTTGGCGCAGCAGGTCACGCATCTCGACGATGCCGGCTGGATCGAGGCCGTTCGCGGGCTCGTCCAGGATCAATAGATCAGGATCGTTGAGGAGCGCGATCGCAATGCCGAGCCGCTGCTTCATTCCCATCGAATAGGTCTTGACTCGATCCCGCTCTCTTCCTTTCAGGGCGACGATCTCGAGCACCTCGTCGATGCGTTTGCGCGGCACACCTCCGAGCAGATCGCCGATTGCGACGAGGTTGTCGCGTCCTGACATGTAGGCGTACAGCGCCGGAGCTTCGACCAGCGCGCCGACACGGGGCAGGACACGCGGCCGATTTCTGCGCACGTCGAGGCCGAGGACTTCGACCCGCCCGCCGGTCGGAGCGATCAGACCGAGGGCCATCCGGATCGTCGTGGTCTTCCCCGCTCCGTTCGGACCCAGAAAGCCGAAGAGCTCGGCGCGATCGACTTCGAGATCGAGCCGGTCGACGGCCAGTCGTTTGCCATATGCCTTGGAAAGGTCGATCGTGCGCAGGACCGGCGACGCGGCGTTCACTTTTCCTTAAGCACCGCCACCCACCGGTTTTGTGGCGGTCGAGGCAAAAATGCCGGATCGTGGCGACTCTCGGATAGTCGCGACTGACCGCCTCCCACGGCTCCGAGACTCCAGGAAACTCTCGGATGGTCGCGACTAACCGCGTTTCACGGCACCGAGACTCCCGGATCGTCGCGACGATCCGGGAGTGTGATGTTCTAAGGATTCACTCCCGCAAGGGTGATGTTTGCGGAGTGGCTGCCGCTGCTGTCGACCCAGGTCACGGCGACCTGGTCGCCCGTCTTGTGCGCGTGGATCGCAGAGCCGAGCGTGTCCGCGGACGTAACCGACATTCCGCCCAGCTGGGTGATCACGGCGTTGCGGTTCAGCCCCGCTTGCTCAGCCGGAGAACCGGACACCACGGCGATCACCAGGGCGCCCGAGTCCACGTTCAGCCCAAGCTGCGCCGCCGTCGATGCGTCGAGGGACTGCACCTGCACACCGAGGAATCCGGTCTGGCTGTACGTCAGGTCCGAGGCTTGCTCGTGTGCGCGGATCCGATTGACGATGCCGAGCGCCGTGTCAGAAGCGATCGCATAGCCGACGTCCGAGCCCGACGAGCGGAATCCCTGCGCCTGTCCGGCCGTGATCATGCCGATCACCTGACCTTTCGAGTTGACGAGGGCGCCGCCCGAGTCGCCTTCGTAAATCGTGGCGTCACTCTGAATCAAGCCGTCCAGCGTCTCGGCCTGGCCGCCGCCTTCGCTTGCGGTGATGGTCTGATCAAGTGCTGTGACCTGTCCGGCCGTCGCCGGGGGTGTGCCTCCGCGGCCGAGTGCGTTGCCGATGGCGACGACCTGGTCGCCCACTTTGACGCCGGCGGAGCTGGCGAACTTGACAGTGGGCAGTCCGGAAACGCTCTGATCGAGCTGGATCACGGCCACGTCCTTTGCCACGTCGGCCCCGACCAGGTGCGCTGTGTACGACTCCGAACGGCCGTGCACCGTGACCTTGATGCTCGACGACTGCGCGATCACGTGGTTGTTGGTCAGGATCTCGCCGGTGGAGCTGATCAGCATGCCTGTGCCGGCGGCCCGGCTGGTGCCGACGACCGTGTTGATGTCGACGATCGCCGGAGCGACCTTGGCCACGATCGCCGACTGACTGAGGTTGCCGGACGAGCTGCTGCCCGGCGTGATCGCCTGGATCGGCGATTCAGGTTGGGCAGTCGATTGCGCCGTCGGAGCGTTGATCGCGCGCGCCAGGCTCCATCCGATGCCGGCGCCTGCCGCGGCGGCGACGACGGCGATGAGGACGAGAAAGGCTGCGACGCGACTCCAAAACGAGCCCTGCGAGGGCGCAGGTGGAGGTCCCCAGGGAGGCGGAGGTGGCATCGCCGGGTAGCCCTGAGGCGGCGGCAGGAGGCTGTGTTCAGGTGGGTTCGGGTGCGGTTCGGTCGGATTGGTCTCTGACATTTGAGGTTGTCTCCCTAGTCCTGGAACTTTCTTTCTGGGTTCCAGGATTGGTCCGCCACCTGGGAACCGAATCGACGGCCGCTTAGCGTTTGCTGGGAATCCTCTGCGGAGCCTCAAACGACTCTACGAGAGCGATGCGCCTATTCGACTCGCCCGAACGCCGGTGTTACGCTCCGGCCGTTCAACCGGAGGAGGTGGAGATGGCCTTTCGCGAAGCGTCACAGGAGACCTCTGCATCACCGGCGGCGGTGTGGCGTGTCTGGTCGGATGTCAATCGCTGGCCCGAATGGAATCCCGACATGAAAGCGTCGCGCCTCGACGGACCGCTCAAGCTGGGTGCGACCGGGATGATCGACACGAGGTCGGGCGGTAAGCACGACGTCGTCGTGACGCACTTCGAAGATGGACGGTCCTTCGAACTGGAGAGCACGGCCCTGCCCGGAACCAAGATGGCGATCCGGGCAACGATTGCGCCCAGCGGGTCGGGCAGCCGCATCACTCAAGGATTTGAGCCACGCGGTCTACTCGCTCCGATAGTCGGTCCGATGATGAGCGGTCAGATCTTGAAAACGTTCAGCTCCGTGCTCGGCGGACTCAAGCGGAAGGTGGAGTCTCAGGCTTAGCGGCGCTCTCGCCAAACGTGATCCGGCTTTGGTTGCGTTTGGCGACGTACATGGCGGCGTCCGCGCGGTCCAGCAGCGACGCGACGCTTCCATCTCCTGACGCGTAGAGCGCGACACCGATGCTGCCCGAAGTCGAAGCCTCCCGGCCATTGACCTCGACCGGTTCGGCCAGCGCCGCGGCGAGTTTGCCGGCGACGCTCATCGCGTATTCCTTGGAGGTGTTGCCGGAGAGCAAGATGCCGAACTCGTCGCCGCCCAGCCGCGCCACGGTGTCGGTCGCTCGCAGCGTCGACTTGAGTCGATGGGCCACCGCCTTCAGCACACGATCTCCCGCCGCATGGCCGTGCGTGTCATTGATCTCTTTGAAGTCGTTGAGATCGATGACCATGACCGCGCGGCTTGCCTTCGAGCGTTTCGAATCTGCAATCGCCTGCTCGAGCCGGTCGATGAACAGCTCGCGGTTGGCCAGGCCGGTCAGGGCATCGTGCAGCGCTTTCGTCCTGAGCGCGGCCAGCTCGGCTTTGAGCCGAGTCACATCTCGCACGATCAACACGCCGGCGTCCGGTCCGAGGCCGCTGAAGATCCACTCGGCGGCAAAAGTCGACCCGTCGGCGCGCAAGCCGCGGCCTTCGATCCACCGCGGCAGCAGCTCGAGCTGCAGCTGGTCCAGCGCTATAGGCTTCCCCCCCATCGTGGTCAGCAGGTCGGTGGCGTGCCGGCCCTTCAGCTCGGCGTCCGCGCCGAACATTCTCTCCGCCGCGGGATTCGCGAAATCGACGATCAGGTCGGCGTTGACCGACAGCACCGCGTCGGTCAGCTTTTCGACGATCGCCTGGAGTTTGGCGGCCATCCTGGCCGCCAGGTCCAACCGCACCGCCTCTTCGTCGATCAAGCCACTACTTCCTTGCTCGCGTAAGTGTCGGGCTGCGGACACGGAAATTGGCCCCCTTAGACGCGGTTTTTTGTGCCGGATGCGTGCACGGCAGATAAAGCGGCGTTTCGCCCGCCGCGATATGTTTCCGGGATGAACGCACGCTGGCTCGCGGTCGCTCGAGGCGATGAGCCGGCCGACCTCGTGCTCACCGGCGGCAAGGTTTTCTCCGTCTTCACGCGCGAATGGCTGGAGGTCGATGTGGCCGTTGTCGACGGCCACATCGCGGGGCTCGGTGCATACGAAGGTAAAGAGCGCATGGACGTGCGCGGCGCTTACGTGGTCCCTGGCTTCATCGACGCCCACGTTCATATCGAGTCGTCCAAGTTGATGATCGATCAGTTCTCGCGTGCCGTCCTCCCTCACGGCACGACTGCAGTGGTTGCGGACCCGCATGAGATCGCCAACGTTCTGGGCACGGACGGCGTGCACTGGCTGCTCGATGCGTGCGAGTCGGTTCCGCTTGACGTGTTCGTCATGGCGCCGTCGTGCGTGCCCGCGTCGCCACTCGAGTCTCCGCGCCGGCCGTTCACAGTGGGCGATTTGGAAGGCCTGCTGCGACGCCACCGCAGCCTTGGAATCGCCGAGATGATGAACTTCCCCGGCGTGATCTCGGGCCAGGCTGGAGAAATCTCCAAGCTCGAGATCGGCGCCCAGCACGTTGACGGTCATGCACCGGGGGTCCGCGGACGAGATCTGAACGCCTACATCGCGGCCGGCATCTATTCCGATCACGAATGCTCGACGTACGAAGAGGCGCTCGAGAAGCGCCGGCTGGGCATGTGGATCATGCTGCGCGAGGGTTCGGCAGCGCGAAATCTGGTCGACCTGCTGCCGCTGGTGCGTGACCACGGACCTGAACGGTGCATGTTCTGCACCGACGATCGCGAGCCGGTCTTCCTGGTCGATGAAGGGCACATCGACCAGATGCTGCGCAAATCGGTCGAGCATGGGATCGCACCTGAGGATGCGCTCGTGATGGCTACGCTGCATCCTGCGCAGTACCACGGCCTTCACCATCTGGGTGCGATTGCGCCCGGATATCAGGCCGATGTCGTCGTCCTGGATGACTTGAGCACTTTCAAGCCGCGACTCGTTTTGAAGCGCGGCACCGAACCCGTGCACAAGCCCGTTGAAATTCCGGAATGGGTTCGTCAAACAGTGCATATCGCAGCGCTGGACGAGCGCAGCTTTCACATCAAGGGACCGGCGCGGCGGATCCGCGTCATGCGTGTGATTCCTGGCCAGCTGGTGACCGGAGTTGAGGTCATGGACCCGGCCATGAGCGACGGCTTGCTGGTCTCGGATCCAAAACGCGACCTGGTGAAGATCGCGGTCGTCGAACGGCATCACGCCACCGGCAGGATCGGCCTCGGCTTTGCGACCGACGTTGGTTTACGACATGGTGCGTTCGCCTCGACGGTCGCGCACGACGCGCACAACGTGGTCGTGCTGGGTGTGGACGATCAAGACATGCTGCTTTGCGTGCGCCGGCTCGCCGAGATCGGCGGCGGCGTGGTCGTGGCCGATCGCGGTGAAGTCAAGGGTGAGCTAGCGCTGCCGGTCGCCGGATTGATGAGCGACGCGCCTCTCGCCGCGGTGCACGAAGAGCTCGCGGGCATGGAGGCGGTGCTTCGGCGCAACGGCGTGACCTGGGATGCGCCTTTCATGTCGCTCAGCTTCCTTGCGCTGTCGGTGATACCCGAGCTCAAGATCACTGACCGCGGCTTGATGGACGTCAACCGCTTCGAGGTCGTGCCGCTGAGAGTCGATTGATGGAAGTGCTCATGCCCCGGACGCTCGAGGAAGCGCTGGAGATGAAAGCGGCCACACCGGAAGCGCATCCGATCGCCGGTGGAACAGACGTGATGGTGGAAATCAACTTCGGGCGCCTCCGGCCGCCGGCGATCATCGACGTCAGCCGCCTGCCCGAGCTCGGCGTGATACGGCGTGAGAACGGCCATGTGTATGTGGGCGCGGGAGTGACGTACACGCGGATCCTGCGCGAGCTCGAGGATTTCGGTCCAATGCTGCAGGCGGCGCGCACCATCGGCTCGCCGCAGATCCGCCACCGCGGAACCGTCGGCGGCAATCTGGGAACAGCATCGCCGGCGGGCGATGCGCTGCCTGTGCTGGCGGCTTATGAGGCGCAGGTCGAGGT
>DATLKH010000281.1:0-4060 GCA_035538475.1 Candidatus Dormiibacterota bacterium
GACTCCAAGGCCAGCTGAAGCGCGTCGGCTACACCCTTGACGATCTGAGGCACACGTTCCGCCTCGGCTTTCGTGAAGCGTCCGAGCACGTAGTGGCGGCCGGAGTCCGAACCTTTCCGTGCGGGCTTGCCGATGCCCACGCGAAAACGCACGAAGTCTTCGGTGCCCAGGGCGCTGATGATCGAGCGCACGCCGTTGTGGCCGGCGCCCGAACCGCCGCGGCGGATCCGCATCCGGCAGAGAGGAAGATCGAGCTCGTCGTAGACGACCCACGTCTGATCTGGCGTGAGGGATGTGTCCCGCAGCGCTCTGGCAACCGCCTCACCGGAAAGGTTCATGTATGTCTGCGGCAGCACGAACCACAGTCCACGCTGCTCGGAGCGTCCGATCAGCGACTGCCAGCGCTTGCGCTCGACTGGCGTGTCAAAGCGACGCGCGAGCTCGCGCACACAGGCGAAGCCGAGGTTGTGGCGCGTGTCCGCGAATTCGGACTCGGGATTGCCGAGCCCCACGATCAGACGCTCTTCCTTTTCCATGCAGACGCAATAAGGCCCGCGGCGAGCGCCGCAGACCGAGTGTTGAGTCTAGAGGCGTCCTCGAGCGAGGATCATCCGCGATTTCCGGAGCAGCTTCCGCGTGAGCCGGGTCATCTCTTTTTCCTCGTCAGGGGTCGCGTGATCCCAACCAAGCAGGTGGAGCAAGCCGTGCGCTGCCAGCAGGGAGACCTCGGTCCAGGAATCCTGCCCATACTGCCGGGCCTGGCGGACGACGGCAGCCCAGGAGATCGCGATGTCGCCCAGGTGACTGCCCGTTCCTGCAAACGAGAGCACGTCGGTCGGGTGATCCTCTTCTGCGTACTCGCGATTCAGCCGCTCCATCTCGTCGTCGTCGGTGATCCGAATCGCCACCGTGGCCTCACCTTCCGGAAGACGGGCCGCGATCTCCGGCACCTTGGGCGCCCGCTCGAGCACGTGCTTCAGGAACTTCGGCGGAAACGGAGCGCCGACAGCCTTGACGAGATCGACTTCGATTACAGTCACGACCGGTGAGAATTCTCGTCACCGGCGGCGCCGGTTTCATCGGCTCTCACGTGGTCGACGCCTATGTGGCGGCGGGCCACGACGTCGCGGTGCTGGACAACTTCAGCACCGGCGCCGAGCCGAACGTCAATCCGGCGGCACAGCTTTTTCGCGCGGACGTGCGCGATCAGACGCTGATCGCAGCGGCTGTCGGATCGTTCAAGCCCGACATCGTCAACCACCATGCAGCTCAAGCCGAGGTCCCGAAATCCGTGGCGGATCCGGGCAACGACGCGCACATCAACGTCGTCGGGGGGCTCAACCTCTTGAGGGCCTGCGTCGACCACGGCGTGAAGAAGTTCATCTTCAGCTCGACGGGCGGAGCGCTCTACGGCGAGCCTGACGTAGTCCCGGCCGGCGAGGATCATCCCGTGCGCCCTCTCTCGCCGTACGGAACCAGCAAGTTTGCGTTCGAGCAATATCTCGGCACCTTCGAGCGCACTTTCCACCTCAAATACACCGTGCTGCGCTACGCGAACATCTACGGCCCGCGACAGGATTTTCACGCCGAAGAAGGGCGCGTTGTGGCCATCTTTGCCAGCCGGATGCTTGCGGGCCGGCCGGTGACGATCGATGGGGACGGCAATCAGTCGCGCGACATGCTTCACGTGGGAGACGTGGCGACCGCCAACCTCGCGACGCTCGAGGGTGGTGAAGGCGCCGTATTTCACATCAGCAGCGGCATCCCCGTGACCGTCAACGATCTGTTTCGCAAGCTCGCGCTGCTCACGGAGTACAAGATCGAGCCGCAATTCGGCCCGGCGCGCAAAGGGGACGTCTACCGCATCGCTCTCGACAACACACGCGCCAAAGAACAGCTCGGTTGGGAGCCGCGCATCACACTCGAAGAGGGGCTGCGGCTCACCGTCGACTATTTCCGCGAGCAGATCATGCACGCAAGCAGTTGAAGGACGCGCTGTCGTTTCTCCACGGGTACGGTGCTCGCGTCTTGCTCATCTACGCCCTGGTGCTGGCTTTGTGGGGAACGTACCAGTACTTTCGCAGCCGGCGCATGTCAGGAGGCTGGCGCTCGAGCTACCTGATCATGATCGGCATCACCGCCGTGCAGGGGTTGATCGGCGTTGTGCTCCTGTTCGTCGGCGGCAGCCCGCGTGAGGGCATCTTGCACATGGTGTACGGAGGGTTTGCGGTCTTGTTTCTGCCCGGCGCGTACTTCTACGGACGCGGTAGTAGCGACCGCCGCGAAACTCTGATCCTTGCGGGGGCTTGCTGGATTGTGTCGATCGCTTACTTTCGCGGAATCATGACCGGAACGTAGATATCGATCCATGGACCCAAACCTACTGGCCATCGAGCGTCGAGGGCGAGCAGCATCGGGCCCGGCGCAGCGCCGGATTCTCATCACCGGTGGGGCCGGATTCCTTGGAGTCAACACCGCACAGCACCTGATCAACGACGGATGGCACATCACCGTCTTCGACAACCTGAGCCGCCCGGGCACTGAGCGCAACCTGAAATGGCTGGTGTATCGGTATCCGCACCGAGTGACGTTTGTGAAAGGGGATGTGCGCGACGCAGCCGGCCTGGCCGAGCCCGTACGCAATCAGGACGCGATTCTTCACCTTGCGGCTCAGGCGGCGCCCGAGGCGCTGGCCAACTTCGAGGTCAATGCGCACGGCACTCTGAATCTGCTCGAAGCGACCAGAGCTCAAAACCCCGAGGTGCCGTTCGTCTTTGCCTCCAGCCGGCTTGCGGTGGATCCGGTTGGCCCCTACGCGCCGAGCAAGACGGCCGCCGAGCTCTACGTTCGCGATTTTGCGCAGAGCTTTGACATGAACAGCGTCGTCCTGCGCCTGAGCACGATTTATGGCACCCATCAGTACGGTGCCGAAGAGGAAGGCTGGGTGGCGAAGTTCGTGCACTGCATCCTCAAGGACCGTCCTTTTTCCGTTGAGGGCGATGGGACCGATGCTCATGATCTGCTCGACGTTCGTGACTTCAACGCGGTTTGCTCGGACGTCATCGACGGCATCGACCGTGCGCGTGGAGAGATCTACGACATCGGAGGCGGCTCGGAAAACAAGCGCACCGTGCTGGAGGTCATCGACCTGATCGCGAAGATCACGAACAGGAAGCCGAACTTCACACTTGCCGATCATGAGCACCAGAGCTACGTCAGCGACCTGTCAAAGGCAGAGCACGACCTCGACTGGAAGCCCAGGATCGCATTCGATCAAGGGCTTCACGACCTGATCGCCTGGGCGCAGTCTCTCGATTAAGCGCGCACGCAGGTGAAGTGACCGCACCCGCCGGGTAACCCGCGCAGAAGCCGCGCCTCGGCCCACGCGGTCGTCGCCACCGTCCGACTTGCGCCGCGCATGACTCCGCCGACCAAGCCACTGCGGGCTTGCGCCATGTCCTCGACCGAACCGTTCACCGGACCGCGCCAGTCGAGCCACGTGAAGTACGCGAGATCGACCACCTGCAGCAGCGCGTGATAGCTCCAGCGCGTGCGCGTCACGGTGAGTCCGCTCGCGGCCGCCATTTTGGCGAAACGATCCGCGGAAAAGATCTGGATGTGACCGCCGTGCCGCTCCTTCGCTTTCCAGCGTGTCCCGCAGCCGATGAGGCTGTACAGCGTGCGGGGTTGGCCCTCGAGCGGCAACACGATGTGAAAGCCGCCGCCGGGCTTCAAGACGCGAGCGACCTCGCTGAGCACCAGTTCGGGCGCATCGACGTGCTCGAGAACATCGAAGATCCACACGAAGTCGAGCTCCCCCCCGGCGAACGGGAGGTGTTCTGCCTGTGCCTCACGGAACTCGACGCCCTGGGGTTCGGCGCGGGCGGCCGCAAGCGCTGAGCGGCTGACGTCGCATCCGATCACGTCGAGGTCCTCTCGCGCGCGCTTCACCGCCTTCGCCACCTGCCCGCCGCCGCATCCGACGTCGAGCACCCGGCCGCGAACGAACTCGAGGTCGTCGAGCAGATAGCGCAGCTTGAGCCCGTTCATGTACCAGGGG
>DATLKH010000282.1:0-6564 GCA_035538475.1 Candidatus Dormiibacterota bacterium
TTGAACGCGCCACTCCGAATCCGCCGAGGAAGCCGATCGAGGCCAGGAAAAGCCGCTCACGTCGCGGATCGCGCTCGAAGTGCTCACGTATAGACGCGGGTCAGCAACGGCGGCCGGCTTCCATCTCACTATTTCACAGCAGGAAGCCAGGCCGGGCGGTGCTGCTCGTATGCCCTGATCGCGGGCTCGTACTTCTCGACCAGTGAGATTTCGTCCAGGCCGTTCAGCAGCATGTCGCGCACGAACGGGTCGATTTCGAACCGATACGCAAATCCCTCGCCGCGTACCTCCTGCGCCTCGAGATCGACCGTGACCTGTGCTGACGCTTCCTCCTCGGCGAGATCCATCAAGTGCCGGATCTGGGATTCGGGCAGGGTCACCGTCAGCAATCCGGTTTTGAAGGAGTTGGCGCGGAAGATGTCGGCGAAGCTCGGCGCGAGAATGGCTTCGAACCCGAAATCGCGAAGCGCCCAGGGTGCGTGCTCGCGTGAGGAACCGCAGCCGAAGTTCGCGCCGGCGATCAGCACCTGCGCGCCCTGAAACTCCGGCCGGTCGAGCACGAAGTCCCCACGCGCGCGCCAGTCATAGAAAAGGAACGGGCCGTAACCCGTCCGCTCGATGCGCTTCAGGAACTGCTTGGGGATGATCTGGTCGGTGTCGACATCGGCCAGGTCCAGCGGCGCCATGCGCCCGGTGACGCGCTTGATCGGTTCTGGCACTCAGAGCAGCTCCCGCACGTCGACCAGATGGCCGGTGATCGCCGCCGCAGCCGCCATCGGCGGACTCATCAAATGAGTGCGTCCCCCGGCGCCTTGCCGGCCTTCGAAGTTTCGATTCGAGGTCGAGGCGCAGCGCTCACCGGGCGCCAGGATGTCGGGATTCATCCCCAGACACATCGAGCAGCCGGCGTTGCGCCACTCGAAGCCCGCTGCTTTGAAAAGGGTGTCGAGCCCCTCTTCCTCCGCGGCGCGCTTGACCGCGGCCGATCCGGGTACCACCATCGCCCGCACCTTCGGGTGGACGCGGCGGCCTTCGATCACCCTCGCCGCCGCCCGCAAGTCTTCGAGGCGTGCGTTGGTGCAAGAGCCGATGAACACTCGGTCGATCGCGATGTCGGCCAGCGCCGTGCCCGGGCGAAGATCCATGTAGTGCAGCGCCCGCTCGTCAGTCTGCGAGTGAGGTGAGGGCACGCGCCCGGTCACCGGCATGACCTGCGCGGGGGTCGTTCCCCAGGTCACGAACGGTTCGAGCCGCGAAGCGTCGATCTCGATCTCCGAATCGAACGACGCGCCCGCCTCGGTGCCAAGCTCACGCCACGCATCCAGCGCCTGCTCCCAGGCCCGCCCCCGTGGCGCATGTGGACGCCCTTCAAGGTAGGAGAAGGTCGTGTCGTCGGGAGCGACCATGCCCGCTTTGGCGCCCCACTCGATCGACATGTTGCAGATGGTCATCCGGCCCTCCATCGAGAGCCCGCGAATCGTCGAGCCGCGGTATTCGACCAGGTGACCCTGGCCGGCGGACGTGCCGGCCCGGCCGATCAAGCCCAGAACTATGTCCTTGGCCATGACGCCGACCGGGAGCTGACCTTCGACGGTCACGGCGATGTTGCCCTGCCGGTGCTGAGGAAGGCACTGAGTGGCCAGAACCAGCTCGACCTCCGAGGTTCCGATGCCAAAGGCGAGGGCGCCAAAAGCTCCATGGGTGGAGGTGTGCGAGTCGCCGCACACGATCAACAGGCCCGGCTGCGTCAAACCCAGCTCGGGGCCGATCACGTGCACGATGCCCTGCCGCCGGCTGCCGATCCGGTAAAGCGGAATTCCCTCCCGCCGGCAGTTCTCTTCCAGCACCTCCATCTGCCGCCGCGAAAGCTCGTCGGCGGCGCGTACGCCGCCCCGAGTCGGGACGTTGTGGTCCATGGTCGCGATGGTCAGATCCGGCCGGCGCACGCCTCGCCCGGACATCCGCAAGCCCTCGAAGGCTTGCGGGGAGGTGACTTCGTGGACCAGGTGCAGGTCGACGAACAACAGATCGGGCTCGCCCGGCCCCGCGCGCACGACATGCGAGTCCCAGATCTTCTGCGCCAGGGTCCTTGCCATCAGAGCGACAAAGATTACGCAGGCCGCGGTTGGGAAATTTGTGGGCTGACCACAATCAATGCGTGGGTCCTGCTCGTTAACATCCACACCCACATGGCAAAGTCCCGCCTCGTAGCGCTCCTTGGTCTCCTTGGCCTTATTGGCATTGTCCAATCGGGGGCGCGCGCGACCTAGCCGGAACGCAAGACAGATCGCAAGAGCCCCCGACCGAGAGGCGGGGGCTCTTCTCATTTTCAGAGGAGAAGACCCAAAAGTGACTGGAGCCCAGATGGTGCTGGAAGCGCTGGAGCGCGAAGGTGTCCGGTACATCTTCGGCTACCCCGGCGGCGCCAACCTGCCGATCTACCAGCACCTCCACGAGTTCCCGAAGCTGCAGCACGTCCTGGTTCGCCACGAGCAAGGTGCGGCGCACATGGCCGACGGCTACGCGAGGGCCTCCGGAAAGCCGGCCGTTGTGTTCGCGACCAGCGGCCCCGGGGCCCTGAACCTGGTGACCGGGCTGTGCACCGCCTTCATGGACTCCGTACCGATGGTGGCGATCACGGGCCAGGTCGCCAGCAACCTGGTGGGCCGCGACGCCTTCCAGGAGTCCGACGTCATCGGCGCCACGAGCTCAGTCACCAAGCACAGCTATCTGGTCACGAAGATCGACCAGCTGCCGCGGGTCATCCACGAGGCGTTCCACATCGCCACCACCGGGCGACCCGGTCCGGTGCTGATCGACATCTGCAAGGACGTCCAGCAGGCCGAGGCCGAGCCGGTGGTCCCTGAGCAGCTGGACATTCCCGGCTACAAGCTCAACGGGCATGTCGACCTGGACCATGCGAAGCAGGCGGCCGAGGCGCTGGCGGGCGCCGAACAGCCGGTGATCCTGGCGGGGCACGGCGTGCTCTAGGGTCACGCCGAGCGGCAGCTGCGGGAGCTGGCCGAGGCGGCCGCGGCCCCTGTCGGCACGACGCTGCTCGGCATCGGCGCTTTCCCGGTCAAGCACCCGCTGTCGCTGCACATGACGGGCTTCATGGGCACCGGCTGGAACTTGAAGGCCGTGCAGAACGCCGACGTTTTGATGATGGTCGGCATGCGCGTGGACGATCGCGTCACCGCGCGGCTCGCCGATTTCGCGCCTCGGGTCAAGACGTTCATCCACATCGACATCGATGGCTCCGAGATGGGCAAGAACGTGCGCCCGCACATCGAGCTCGTGGCCGATGCCAAGCCGGCCCTCGAGGCGATCCGGAGCCACCTCCCAACGGTCAATCCAGGCCGCGGGCGCTGGCTCGCGCAAATCGATGCGTGGCGCGAAGAGCATCCACTGCGCTACCCGCACTCGAATGGGCAGCTCCAGCCGCAAGACGTCCTGGTCGACATGTACCGCCGCGCCAACAATGAGGCGATCGTCGTCGCGGACGTGGGTCAGAACCAGATCTGGGCCGCTTTGTGGTGGAACTACGACCGGCCGGGCCTGTTCATCAACTCTGGCGGCGCCGGGACGATGGGTTTCGCGCTGCCGGCTGCGCTCGGCGCGAAATTCGCGAGGCCGGACGTTCCAGTCTGGTGCGTCGCGGGCGAGGGCGGATTCGTGATGACCGCCCAGGAGCTGTCGGTTGCGGTCGAGCACCAGCTCGACGTGAAGATCGTGCTGCTCAACAACTTCTCGCTCGGCATGGTCCGCCAGTTCCAGGACGACTTCTATGGCGGCGTGCGCTCTCAAGTCGACCTGACGCACATGCCCGACTTCGTCAAGCTGGCCGAGGCATACGGCCTACCCGCGCGGCGAGTGGACCGCCTCGAAGACGTTGCGGGCGCGTTTGACGCGGCTCAGAAGACGAAAGGACCGTTCTTGATCGATTTCCGAATCGATCCGGAAGCCAACGTCTATCCGATCGTCCCGCTCGGGAAGTCCCTGAACGAATTCTGGGAGGCACCTGAAAAATGAGAGGCAACCTGACGGTTTCCTTTCACGCGCCCCGGAGGGGGCCCCGCAGGTATGCCGACCCGGCCGTACCGCATGGGGTCCCCACGCGCAGCGTGGGGTGCCCTGCTCTCCTTCCCGCTGAGGGGACTGGAGGACAGGATGCCTGAGACGATCCGCGTGCTCTCGGTCCTGGTCGAGGACGGCCAGAACACCTTGACCAAAGTCGCGGGAGCGATTCGCCGTCGCGGCTTTCAGATTCGCGGCATGTCGATCGGTCCCACTCGCCACGCCGGCCGCTCGCGAATCACGCTCGAAGTCGACCACGGTCACGCCGAGGCCGATCAGGTGCGCAAGCAGCTCGATCGAGTCGTCGAGGTGCTCGAGGTCGAAGACCTGACCAACGATGAGATCCACACGCGCGAATTGGTGGTCGCCACCGTTGCGAATGCCGAGCTGGCCGGCCTCGTCCGGCGCGGCGCCAAGGTGATCACGACCTCGCCTGATGGCAAGGCGACGATCGAGTTCTCGGGCGATCGGAGCGAGATCTTCAGCTTCGTCGAAGAGCTGACACGCCACGGAATCGTCGACGTCGTTCGTTCCGGACCGCTGGTGATGAGGAGAACCGTATGAAGATCCACTACGAAGTCGACTGTCCCGATCACCTCGGTGAGCCGGTGGCCATCATCGGTTACGGCAGTCAAGGCCGCGCGCATGCGCTGAACCTCCGCGACAGCGGCGAAGACGTGCGCGTCGGGTTGTATCCCGGCAGCAAATCAATCGAGCGCGTCGAATCCGACGGTCTACGCGCGGTTCCAGTGCCCGAGGCCGTGGCCGAAGCGACGGTGGTAATGGTCCTCACGCCGGACGCGGGCCAGGGCAAGCTGTTTCGCGAATCGATCGAGAAGAATCTGCAGCCGCGCTCGATGCTCATGTTCGCTCACGGATTCGCGATCCATTTCGCGCAGGTCAAGCCGAATCCCGACATCGACGTGGCGATGATCGCGCCGAAAGGACCCGGACACCTGGTGCGCAGCACGTACGTCAACGGTCAAGGCGTGCCCGCGTTGATCGCCATCCACCAGGACGCGACCGGTCACGCGTGGCAGCGCGCGTTGGCGTATGCGCGGGCGCTCGGCGCGGGTCGCGCGGGCGTCCTCGAGACCACATTCAAAGAAGAGACCGAGACCGACTTGTTCGGTGAGCAAGCGGTGCTGTGCGGTGGCGTCGCGTCGTTGGTCAAGACCGGATTCGAAACCCTCGTCGAGGCCGGCTATCAGCCCGAGCTGGCGTATTTCGAAGTCCTGCACGAGTTGAAGCTGATCGTCGATTTGATGTATCGGGGCGGGCTTGGCTTCATGCGCTACTCGGTCTCGGACACCGCTGAGTACGGCGATTACGTTTCGGGGCCACGCGTGATCGACGGCCATGTGCGCCAGCAAATGCGACAGGTGCTGGCGGAGATCCAGGACGGATCGTTTGCCGAGCGGTGGCTCGACGAGAACTCAAATGGGCGGGAGGCCTTTCTTGCCATGCGGCGCAAAGACGCGGATCACCAGATCGAAAGGGTCGGGCGCGAGCTGCGCTCGATGATGACTTGGTTGGAGCCAGTAGAGAAATGAAAGACAAAAATCCGGATCGCGTATTCATCTTCGACACGACGCTGCGGGACGGCGAGCAGTCGCCGGGGTTTCATCTCGACTCCAACTCCAAGCTTCGGATCGCGCGCCAGCTGGAGAAGATGGGCGTCGACGTGATCGAGGCCGGCTTTCCGATCTCGTCGCCTGGTGACTTCGAATCGTGCCGCCGCATCGCGCGGGAGATCCGCGGCGCCACCGTCACAGCGCTCGCCCGCGCCGTCAAGGAAGACATCGATGCGGTCTGGGGTGCAATCAAAGACGCCCAGGATCCGCAGATTCACATCGTTCTTTCCGTTTCCGACGTGCACATCGATCGCAAGCTCGCCATGACCCGAGACCAGGTGCTTAAGCGCGGCGCCGAGATGGTCGCCTATGCGCGCACGCTTTGCGACAAGGTTCAGTACTCACCCGAAGACGCGGGGCGGGCTGATCCCGATTACCTCGTCGAGACGGTCGAGACGATGATCGGCGCCGGAGCGACCGTAATCAACATTCCGGACACCACCGGCTACTGCTTGCCGTGGGAGTTCGGCGATCTGGTGGGCCGGGTCATCAAGGAAGCCCGTGGCAGTGACCGCGCTTTGTTCTCGGTCCACTGTCACAACGACCTGGGCCTTGCGGTTGCGAACACGCTGGCTGCGCTGGAGGCGGGTGCACGGCGCGTCGAATGCACGATCAACGGCATCGGCGAGCGGGCCGGCAACACTTCATTGGAAGAGGTCGTGATGCTTCTGCGCGTACGCCAGTCGAAGCTCGGACTGGAGTGCGGTGTCGACACCACGCAGATCACGCGCACTTCGCGGCTGGTATCCGAGCTGACGGGGAATCCGGTGCAGCCGAACAAGGCAATCGTGGGCGCGAACGCGTTCGCCCACGCATCTGGCATCCACCAGGACGGTGTGCTGAAGGACCGCTT
>DATLKH010000283.1:0-2137 GCA_035538475.1 Candidatus Dormiibacterota bacterium
AGCTGCGCTCCGCGGTCAAGCAGGACGCCGGCGAGGTGATTCTCGCCTCCGACCCTGACCGTGAAGGTGAAGCCATCGCCTGGCATCTTGCCGAGGTGCTGAAGCTGCGAGACCCGAAGCGCATCGAGTTCCACGAGATCACTTCGGACGCGGTGAGGCGCGCCCTCGAGGCGCCGCGGGACATCGACATGCGCCTGGTCAACGCCCAGCAGGCGAGGCGCGTGGTCGACCGCCTGGTCGGCTACCGCTTGAGTCCGTTCCTCTGGAGCAAAGTTCAAAAGGGGATCGGCGCAGGCCGTGTGTCCTCGGTCGCGCTTCGTCTCGTGTGCGATCGCGAAGAAGAGATCAGGAATTTCGTTCCGGTCGAGAGCTGGACGATCGACGTCGAGCTGAGCAAGCAGGCCGCTCCAGACCACTTCCTGGCCCGCCTGCACCGTCCGATAACCGCCGCGGAGAGCGGCGCGGACGCCAAGTTCGAGGTGCACAACGAAGCTGAAGCTCAGGAGATCATCCGGAAGCTTGAAGGTGCAGCCTATCGAGTCACAGGCGTCGAACAGAAGCGGCGCACGAAGAGCTCCAACCCGCCTTACATCACGTCCACGCTTCAGCAAGATGCGTCGAGCCGGCTCCGTATGCGTCCCCGCGTGGCCATGAGAGTGGCGCAGCAGCTGTACGAGGGAGTCGAGCTTGGCGATGAGGGCTCAACCGGACTGATCACTTACATGCGCACGGACTCGACCCGCATCTCGGCCGACGCCGATGCCAAGGTCAAGGGCTGGATCAAGTCCCAGCACGGCGAGAAGTACATCGGATCTTCCCGCGTGGTCAAGGCGGTGCCTGGAGCTCAGGATGCGCACGAGGCGATCCGTCCGACCGACGTCCACCGCACTCCCGACTCGATCAAGCAGTTCTTGAGCGCCGACCAGTACCGGCTTTACGACCTGGTGTGGCGTCGCTTCGTAGCGAGCCGCATGGCGCCCGCGGTCTACGACCAGACGCAGGCGGAGATCGAAGGCGGCGAGTACGTGTTCCGAGCGAACGGATCACGGCTGGCGTTCGAAGGTTTCTACAAGGTCTGGCCCCGCGAAGAGAACGGCGAGTCCGAGCTCCCGCAACTGACGCAGGGCGAGAACCTCGACTATCACGGCATCAAGCCGGAGCAGCACTTCAGCCAGCCACCGCCTCGCTACTCGGAGGCGACGCTGATCCGAGAGCTTGAGCAGCGCGGCATCGGCCGCCCGTCGACGTACGCCCCGATCGTCGAAACGATCAAGGACCACGGCTACGTCGAAGTCAAAGACCGGCGCTTGCATCCGACACACATCGGTGAGGCGGTCAACTCACTAATGGTCGATCACTTCAAGACGATCTCGGACGACGGCTACACCGCGAAGCTCGAGAAACGCCTTGACGAGGTCGAGCGCGGACGTCAAGAGTGGGTGCCGGTCGTCAAGGATTTCTACGGTCCATTGCAGCGGATGCTCAGCGCGGCCGAAGAGGCCACGCCCGCGGAGACGGACGAGGAATGTCCGGAGTGCCATCAAGGTCACCTGGTGCGCAAGGCCAGCCGGTTCGGTCCCTTCCTCGGCTGCTCGCGGTACCCGAAGTGCAAGTACCGGCGGGCGCTGACCCCGAACGGCGAAGCGGCCGAGCCGAAATTGCTCGACGAGAAGTGTCCGAACTGCGGGCGGCCGCTGCAGGTTCGGATGGGCCGGTATGGCGAGTTCATCGGATGCTCCGGGTACCCCGACTGCAAGTACATCAAGCGAGACGCCGCGCAGACGGAAGCCAAGCCCACGGGGGAGACGTGTCCGCAGTGTGGCGAGGGGCAGCTGGTCGAGCGGACTGGGCGCTATGGACCCTTCATCGCCTGCACCCGCTACCCGGACTGCAAGTACCGCGCCAACTTGGGTAAGGACGGCAAGCCGCGACAGGGACCGAAAGTGCTCGACGAGCCGTGCCCGATCTGCGGCAAGCCCCTGGTCGAAAGGCGAGGACGCTACGGTGTGTTCAAGTCGTGCTCGGACTATCCCAGCTGCCCAGGTCCAAAGGGCGTCAAGAAAGCCGCCAAAGCCGCCGAAGCTTAGCGATCTCGAGTCCTGGGTATACTCTCGATGCCAGTCCAAGCGACTGAGTT
>DATLKH010000284.1:0-6237 GCA_035538475.1 Candidatus Dormiibacterota bacterium
AAGACGACGAGGAATGTCCGCCACCAGCGACCCTGCGTCAGCATCCGGCTGCGCCCCACTGCAGCGCCCAGTCCGATTCCCTCGACGAACATCGCCGGCGTCGCCGCAATCCACATCACAAAGACCCACAGCCACAGGATCACCGGAACGACGCAAAGCAAGATGGCAATCTCGCCGGTGAACGGGTTGAACAGCAGCCAGTATCCGAGCAGCGGAAAGTAGCGGCTGAGAACCGCGCGGATGATCCCGCCGGGAGTCACCGGCCGCCCGAGGGCCGACTCGCACGCCGCGTAGGTGATGGCGGCGAAGGAGAAAGGAAGGAGCGCGATGCTCAGCAGCGTGGCAATCGCAAACACGGGCAGCAATGCCGTCAACAATGAGAAGTCGATCGTCGTGGCGCTTCCCGGCTGCTGCGAAAGCAAACCAAGCATTCCAAATGCAGCCGCGTACAGCGCCGCCGCCGGCACCGACAACAGCACAGAGATACCCGCAAACAAGAGGAAGTGGCGCCGATACATGCGAAATGTCTCGTCGAGCAGGTCGCCGATTTCCAGCGGCCGCAAGCGGAGTGCTGTAGGTGCGGCGGATACGCTCACGTACTCATTGTCGGGTTTGTCGGGTCCAATTCCGGGTTTGTCGCAAAGGTCAGTTTCATGCGTTTTGCTAGCTGAGAGGATGGCAAATGAATCGGAACGCGGCCGCCGAAATCCATGACGTAAGAGTGCTCTTCGTAGAAGATGACGCTTCGGTCGCGCAGATGTACAGACTCAAACTGGAGATGGATGGCTACTCCGTCGATGTCGCCGAGGACGGCATCACCGCTCTGGAAAAAGCAAGGAGAACACTGCCCGACATCATCTTTCTCGACATCAGGCTGCCAAAGCTCGACGGCCTCGGCGTCCTGGAAGAGCTGAGGAAAGATCCCAGAACATCTCGGGCACGCGTTGTAATGCTCTCCAACTGGAACGAGAAAGAGCTCGTCGAGCGCGGCCGGCAGCTTGGCGCGATCGACCATCTGACCAAGAGCCAGACTACGCCGGCGATGCTCTCGCTTCGACTCAAGGAGTGGCTCAACCAGTAGGAGATGGCCGGCTGCCACCGCAGCCGGCCGATGGTTTACGGTTTCGCGGGGGCTGTGGTTGCAGCTTCCTTCTTCGCGTGCTTGATGGGTGTGAACTTCAGCCCATCCTCGCCCTCGACGTCGATCTGCACGGTGTCACCACGCGCAATCTTGCCGCGGAGCAAGTGCTCCGACAGCTGATCCTCGATCCGACTCGTGATCACGCGCCGCAACGGTCGCGCACCATACACACGGTCATAGCCTTCTTTTGACAGAAGGTCCTTGGCCGCGTCCGTGACCTCGATGGTGATCTGCTGCTCAGTCAGGTGCTTGCTCAAGCGGATGAGCTGAAGGTCGACGATCTCCCGAATCTGGTCAGTGGTCAGGCTCTTGAAGACGACCACCGCATCGACCCGGTTGAGGAACTCGGGGCGGAACATACGCTTGAGCTCTTCGTCGATCTTCTGCTTCGTGTTCTGGTGACGGCGCTCGACCTCCTCTTTCTCGTCGACGACCGCGGGCTGGAAACCGAGAGCGGTCCCCGCCTGGTTGACGTCGCGAATGCCGAGGTTGGAGGTCATGATGATCACGGTGTTCGCAAAGTTGACGATCTTGCCCTTCGCGTCACTGAGCCGGCCGTCTTCGAGGATCTGCAGCAGCATGTTGAAGACTTCGGGGTGCGCTTTCTCGATCTCATCGAAGAGGATCACGCAGTAAGGCCTGCGGCGCACGGCCTCGGTCAACTGGCCGCCTTCGTCGTAGCCGACATATCCCGGAGGCGAACCGACGAGCCGTGCCGTGGTGTGTCGCTCCATGAACTCGGACATGTCGAGCTTGATCAGGGCGTCCTCAGAGTCGAAGAGATACTCGGCCAATGCGCGAGCCAGCTCGGTCTTGCCGATGCCGGTCGGGCCCAAAAAGATGAACGAGCCGATCGGCCGCCGCGGATCTTTCAGCCCCGCACGGGCGCGACGCACCGCTTGCGAGACGGTGACGATGGCTTCGTCCTGCCCGACGAGCCGCTTGTGCAGCTCCTCTTCCATCCGCAGCAGGCGCGCACTCTCCTCTTCGACGAGGCGCGATACCGGCACTCCGGTCCAGGCCGCGACGATCTGCGCGATGTCTTCCTCGCCGACCTCGGGAACGGTCTCCCCGAGCTTGTCGCGCCACTGCGCCTCTTTCATCGCGAGCTTGTCCTGCAGCTTCTTCACGCGGTCGCGCACAGCTGCCGCAGCTTCGAAGTCCTGCTTGTTGACCGACTCGTCCTGCTCTCCGCGCTGCTTGCGGATCTCCTTTTGAAGGTCCTTCAGCTCGTCGGGAGTGGTCGTCAGCTTCATGCGGACCCGAGCCGACGCCTCGTCGATCAGGTCGATCGCCTTGTCGGGCAAGGCTCGGTCGCTGACGTAGCGGTCGCTCAGGACGGCCGCCGAGCGCACTGCCGAGTCCGTGATGGTGACGCGGTGGTGCTTTTCGTACAGCGACTTGACGCCGTTGAGGATGTCGATCGTCTCGTTCAGAGTCGGCTGATCGACGTAAACAGGCTGGAACCTGCGCTCCAACGCCGCGTCCTTCTCGATGTACTTGCGGTACTCGTTGAGCGTCGTCGCGCCGATGCACTGGATCTCGCCACGAGCGAGCGCGGGCTTCAGGATGTTCGCGGCATCGATCGCGCCTTCCGCGGCGCCGGCGCCGACGAGCGTGTGCAGCTCGTCGATGAACAGCACGACTTCGCGGCTCGAGCGGATCTCGTCGAGGATCTTCTTCAAGCGCTCCTCGAACTCGCCGCGGTACTTGGTGCCCGCGACAAGCGCACCCATGTCGAGCGTCAGCACGCGCTTGTGCTGCAGAGACTCGGGCACGTTGCCGAGGTTGATCTGCTGCGCGAGCCCTTCGGCGATCGCGGTCTTGCCAACGCCTGGCTCACCGATCAGCGCGGGGTTGTTCTTGGTGCGCCGGCTCAAGATCTGAATCACGCGCTCGATCTCAGTCTCGCGCCCGATCACGGGATCGAGCTGATTGCGTCGAGCAAGTTCCGTGAGGTCGCGCCCGAACTGATCGAGCAGTGGGGTCTTCGAGGGCTTCTTCGGCGCCGGCTCTGCCTCCGTCTCGGCGCTCGAATCGTGCAGCAGCCGCTCGATCTCGCCACGCACCTTTTCGAGGTTCGCGCCGAGGTCTTCCAGCACATGTGCCGCGATGCCTTCGCCTTCGATCAAAAGACCGAGCAGAAGGTGCTCGGTGCCGACATAGTTGTGACCCATGCGCCGCGCTTCCTCGAAGGAGATCTCGATCACCTTCTTGACGCGCGACGTCGGAATGATCTGCTGGATGATGATCCGCTCGTTCCGGCCGAGGACCGACTCGATGGTCTGGCGGACTTTGCCGATCTCCACGCCAAGGTTGTTCAGAACCTTGGCGGCGAGGCCTTCCCCCTCACGGAGCAATCCGAGGAGCAGGTGCTCTGTCCCGATGTAGCTGTGGTGCGATCGTTCTGCTTCTTCTTGAGCAAGCGTCAGAACTTTCTTGGCCCGCTCAGTGAATCTTTCAAACGGATACAAGGTCTTCCCTATCCTCCTGGACTGCTTTCTACGCTAGGTGGGGCCAGCACCTCCTTGACTGTTCGATGGTACGCCGCGCGTACCTCTGCACCTAATATAACGTCCAACTCCCGCGGTCGATTTCTATTAAAAGTGCTGCTATAACCGCCTTTCTCGAACGCGTCAGCGGCTTCTTCCCCGCGGTTGTAGCTCTTACCCTGCCCACGGTTTTTCTAACCCTTGGACGCGATTACTACATCCTTCCTCGGGCTTCGATCGTGCTTGCTGGGAGCTGCCTGGGAGTCGGACTGGGCTTGTTGGTCAGGAGCCGTCCAGGTCTGGGGGCTTTGCGCTGGCCGCTGGTGGCCGGAGCTGTAGCGGCGCTGCTGGCCTTCGCCTTCTCGATCTCGCACCCGCTGAGCCTGGCCGGCTCCTACACACGGTACGAGTCGCTGCCGATGAGGCTTGCGTACCTCGGGCTGCTGGTCAGCGCCGCATGGCTTCTGCGCACCCACTTCCAGCGCGAAGTGCTGATCGTCGCCTTTGTGTTCGGAACGACGGTTGCGTCGGCGGAAGCAATTCAGCAGTGGCTGGGACGTGCCTCGTTCCGGCCTGACGGGAACCTGGGCAACGCAAACCTGTTGGCGGCCCTGATCGCGATGGCGATCCCTTTGGCGTTCGATCGCGGGCTGCGGCTCAGGTGGGCGAGCGCGGTTTTCTGGCTTGCCGCCGTTGTCATGGTTGCCGGACTGATCACGACGACATCGCGCAGCGGAGTTTTCGGAGCACTCGCGGGCCTGGCCGCGGCCGGCACCATGAGAATTCGCCGGCGGGGGCTTTTCATCGTGGGGGCGGCTGCGGGGACTTCCGCCGTCGCAATCGCCGCGCTGGCGATTCAGCTGTCACCGCTCAGCACCCTGAACGGTGATCCGGCCTCGCTCAGGCTCAACCTCTGGCGCGACGGACTGCACATGATCGCCTCGCGGCCGCTGACGGGCTGGGGCGAAGATGCCACCGGGCTGGCCTTCGGCCGCTTCGTCAGTGGCGACTACGCCTCGCTGGTGACCTTCGACCGCATTCACTCCGGTCCGCTCGACATCGCCGCCACCCAGGGCCTGATCGGACTGGCCGCGCTGGCATGGGTTTTGGTCGTGATCTTCACGACCGCGTGGAGGCGCAGGCTCGAGTCGCAAGTCCCCGGGCTCGGCGGCGCGCTGGTCGGTTATTCGGTGTGGGTCTTGTTCAACTTCGACTGGGCTCCCGCCACAGGCGCGTTCTGGCTCCTGGCCGGCGCGCTGTGGGCAGCCGCCCAACTGCCGGATCGTCGCGACGAACCAGCATCGACGACCGTGAAAACCCCGGATCGTCGCGACGATCCGGCATTCGTCCCCCGAACGCTTGCCGCCGTCCTGCTTGCAGCTCTCGCCGTCGTCCTGGGTCCGCTGCCGATCCTCGCCGACATCTGGTACATCCACGGCCGCGCCGACCTCTCCGTGCGGGCAGACCCGTTCCAGGCCGAGTACCGCTGGGCGCTCGCCGAAGGATTGATCGCCCGGGGCGACCTCGCCGGCGGAGTCGCGGAACTGCACGCGGCGGCCGATCTTGGCGAGACCGAGCCCGGCCTCTACGTCGAGCTCGGCGACCGCGAAGTGCAGCTTGGCGACCGAGCCGCGGCCAGAGCCGCGTATCGGCGCGCGCTCGAGGTCGACCCCTACTACACGCCCGCCCGACAGCGCCTCACGGCGCTGGGCGCCTAGGCCTCTCTCGAAGCCCCCGCGAGCGCGGCCGGCGGCGCAGAGAGCTGCTTCAGGCTGAGCGAGATGCGGCGCCTGGCGGTGTCGATGCCGATCACCTTGACCTGTATGGTCTCGCCCACTTTCAGCACGTCCTCGGTCCGCTCGACGTGGTCCCAGGAAAGCTCCGAGATGTGCAGCAGACCCTCGATCCCGGGCATGACCTGGAGGAAGGCGCCGTACTTCTTCGTCTTGGTCACTTGACCTTCGACTATCGTGCCGACGGGCATCGACTGCACGAGCCGCTCCCACGGGTCCTGCTGCAACTGCCGAAGCGAAAGCGAGATTCGAGTCTGGTCAGGGTCGAGCTTGATCACTTTCACGGTCACTTGATCGCCGAGCTGAAGCACGTCGGTGACTTTGGAGACACGGTCCCACGACAGCTCCGAGATGTGGATCAACCCATCCGCCCCGCCGATGTCGACGAAGGCGCCGTAGCTGGTGATGCCGGAAACGGTGCCCTTGACGATCGTGCCGGTCTGGAGACGGCTGAAAAGCTCCTCGCGCTTCCGTGCGCGATCCTCGTCCTCGGCCGCCTTCTGGCTGACGATCAGCCGGTTCCGCTTGCGGTTGACCTCGAGGATCTTGACGGGGATCCGCTTACCGACCAGCGTCTCGAGGTTGCCGGCGTAAGCGCGCGCCACCTGGCTCGAAGGTAGAAAGCCTCGCAAGCCGAGGATGTTGACGATCAAACCGCCCTTGTTCTGCTCGCGAACGTCGGCGTCCATCACCGAACCGTCGGCCTGCTTCTCGCCCGCGACCAGCCAGGTGGTTTCGGCGCGCGCGCGGCGCAAGCTGAGGACGACGTTCCCTTCCTCGTTCTCCGGCTGCAGCACGTAGACCTTGATCT